>NZ_JANGCA010000001.1:0-276629 GCF_024463855.1 Clostridium sp. DFI.1.208
TGACACAAATCCACATTCACAATTACACATTTTATCACAACCTGAAGTGATACCAAATAATTCAGGTGGAAAGGAGAACTGGTATATTAAATTTATTACTCATTATATGAGTAACTTAAATATACCAGGAGTGATGTGAAATGATGACATTTATCAGTGCGTTTGTAGTGTGCGGCGGAATCTGTCTTGCAGGGCAGCTGATTTATGACAATACGAAGCTTACAGCGGGACATATCACTTCTATATTTGTGGTGATCGGTGCAGCCCTGGATACCTTTGGATGGTATGACAAGCTGTTGGAGTTTGCCGGCATGGGGGCCTCCTTACCGATTACCAGCTTTGGACATTCTCTGATTCACGGGGCGCTTGCGAAGGCGCAAAGCGACGGTGTCATGGGGATTTTACTTGGTATGTTTGATTTGACGGCGGCCGGAATCACCAGCGCCATTCTGTTTGCCTTTCTGGCAGCGCTCGTGTTTCGTGCAAAATCCTGATGAAGGATCTGAATCAGCGGCTGGAGGAAATCCGCACGGCACTGTCGCCGTCCTTTGACATTGTCTACCGCCATGTCACCATACAAAATACACAGGCATGGCTGATTTTTCTCTCCTCCCTGTCGGATAGTGAGCTGATTGCTTCTCTGGTGGAGGGCTTTGTCATCACGGCCGGGAATGATCTGCATATCACCTTTTATCCGGGGGCAATCGATAAGCTGACCGATCGAAAAAAGGCAATCACCAATATGCTGAGCGGACAGTGTCTGGTGCTGATGGATACCAGCGAGGTTTATTATTGCATAGAAACCCGGCATTATCCTGCCAGATCCACTGCTGAACCGAATGTCGAGAAAAGCGTACGCGGGGCACATGACGGCTTTGTGGAAAATGTTATTCTCAATGTCGGTCTGATCCGCCGCAGAATCCGTGATCCCCGTCTGGTTGTCACGATGAACAAGGAAGGCATCAAGACGCGGACAGATGTTGCCTACCTGTACATCGATGGTCTGGTGGATGTGGATGTGCTGCATGATTTTGAAACACGCATGCATACACTTCCGGAGGCGGAAATCCTCAGCGAGCGAAATCTTGTAGAGCTGCTGTATGGAAAGACATGGAATCCCTATCCGCATGTCCGCTATTGCGAGCGCCCGGACATCTGTGCAATCCACCTGCTGCAGGGATATTTGGTTGCACTGGTTGATAATTCTCCTACCGGTGTAATCCTTCCGACGACATTTTTTGAACAGACCAAGCAGATTGAGGAATATACGCAGACGACGCTGGTGGCGACCTTTACCCGTGTCCTTCGCCTGATCGGGATTGTATTTTCTCTATATCTGCTTCCCCTGTGGATTGCTCTGGTCATCGACCAGAATCCGACGCTGCTCAATATTCCGATTCAGCATGTCAATGTATATCAGTTCGGCTTTCAGGTAATTCTGGCGGATATCATTGTCGAATGGATCCGGCAGTCCCTGATCCATACACCGACCATCCTTTCCAGCATCATGAGCTTTGTGGCTGTGTTTCTGCTGGGGGATATGGCAATTGAGCTGGGAGCCTATACAAAAGAGGTTCTCATCATGGTGGCTCTGGTCAATATCGGCAATCTGTTAACACCAAGCTATGAGCTGTCGCTTGCCAATAAGGTATTTCGTATCTTTATCGGCTTTCTGGCACTCGTATTTGGCGTTAGCGGCTTCTGTGTGGGCGTCCTGCTGCACATCGTGATACTGCTATCGACCAAGACAATTAAATTTCCATACCTGTATCCGCTCATCCCGTTTTCCTACAAGGAATGTCAGCGAATCCTGTTCGGTGCTCCCATCAAGGTCAAACGGGACACTACCTCTAAATCAACAAAAGGATAACGAAGAACAGATGCGAATTTCTGTTCTTTTTGCTTCTCCTGTACCCTGTTATGCCGCTATACTGTGGAAACGCATAGAGCCTTCGTGAACTGCTTGTGTGTATCGGATGAAGACTAGCATCAGGTGGATGGTAGGCTGCTGCTTGACGGTGCAGGTAAACATTAGGACGTGTGTGCGGTATATGGGGCACAGGATGTAGCATCTGTATTCAGCCTGTACAAGCATGCTTGCGCAGCTGGAAGTACGCAAGCTGTCTGATGAACGTGCAGGTTAGCGCGTATGTCTATTACCGGAAAAGGGGATGTCTATACGCTTTATAAATTTACAAGGCGTTCTGAAGAAGGGATGCCTTAGCCTGTAAAAAAGCCGATTCTATATAAAAAAGATGAAAAAACAGAGCTGTGTGAAAATTTTTCTACATTTTCATGCGGTTTTTTGCTATAATAAAAAAATGCGAGGTGATTTCTATGGCGTTTACGGTGACAATCGATCAGTTTGAGGGGCCACTTGACCTGATGCTGCATCTGATCAAGGACAATAAGCTGGATTTGTTCGAGCTGGATATGGATCTGTTGACAGATCAGTATTTGCATTATCTCAATGCCATGGAATCGATGCATCTGGAAATAGCAAGTGAATATTTGGCAGAGCTGGCTGGTCTGATTGAATACAAGAGCAAGAAGCTGCTGCCACGGGAAAAGGTTGTCATTGAAGAAGAGTATGAAGAGGATCAGCGGGAAAAGCTGGTTCGCCGATTGCTGGAATATCAGCGCTATAAGGAAATCAGCGAGCAGTTTGAACAGAAATATGAGGAACGCCAGCTGATGATGAGTAAGCCGATGAGTGAGGAAACACAGAAATGGTTGAATACAACGGTAGAAGGGGAATTTGTCGGAAATCCCTATGATCTCATTAAGGCGATGAACCGTGTGCTGCGCAGAGCGGCACTGACACATCCTTATGAAACCAGAATGAAGGTCAAGGAGTTATCCCTGGATGAGCGCGTTATACAAATTAAAAAACGACTGAAGAACTGGGTAGGAAAGATGAGCTTTGAAGAGCTGTGCAGCGATTGCACGGATCTGCACATGATTATCGTTACGTTTCTGTCCGTTCTGGATTTAATCAAGCATAAGGAAATAACCTTCCACATAGATGAAGAAGAAAACATATGGATCATTCGAGGTGAACAAATATATGCATGAGCATGAAAAACGGGTTCTTGAGGGACTGCTTTTTCTCAGCGGTGATGAGGGACTGAGCATCGAGCAGCTGAACGGCTGTGTCGAGGAGCTGGATAAAAAGGAAATTGAAGTGGTACTGGATGAGCTGATGCAGGATTATCTTGCGGATGTGCATGGGATCGAGCTTGTTCGCTTTGGCGGAATTTATAAATTCGTATCCAAGGAGGCAATCCATCCGTATGCGCAGAAGCTGTTCAGCTCTACCAAGGTGGCAACCCTGTCCAATGCCGCGTTGGAAACTTTGGCAATCATCGCCTATAAGCAGCCGATCACCCGTGCAGAAATCGAGGAAATACGCGGTGTGAGCTGCGATATGATGGTGCGCAAGCTGCTGGCGAGAAATCTGATCAAGGAATGCGGCAGAAGTGATGCACCGGGAAGACCGTTTCTATATGAGGTCACGGAGGAGTTTATGGATACCTTCAAGCTGGTCAGCCTGAAGGAGCTTCCGGAGCTTCCGGATTTCAAGGATACCATGGAGGAAGAGCTGTTTGAGGAATAGCTCTTTTTTACATGGAGGAGGTATGATGCAAAAAGACGAAGTGAAAAAACTATCTTCCTTTGATGAAGCTTAGCATATGCGTATATAGAAAAAGGAAAATGGATTTTTTGTTTTTGTCACATTTGTGGAAAATCCATAACTTTTCCACTGTATAAAGCGTTGGTATTGTGGAAAACTGCAGTCTTTTCCATAATGATGCCAATTATTCCACAACACTTTACATATGTATCATTGCGGACTATACTGTACATGTACCAAGGAAAGGTACTTACAAGAGCTTATATACAGGCTGGTACTACAGAAAACTGGATAGATACGGAGGCGATATAATAAAAGAACGGATTCCGTGCACTGGTCAGCGAGTAGGTGGACACCTGTAAAGGCTGTGAGAATCCCAGAAGAAGAAA
The DNA here is from genome assembly GCF_024463855.1 of Clostridium sp. DFI.1.208. Classification (NCBI taxonomy): domain Bacteria; kingdom Bacillati; phylum Bacillota; class Clostridia; order Eubacteriales; family Clostridiaceae; genus Clostridium; species Clostridium sp. DFI.1.208. The sequence goes on from NZ_JANGCA010000001.1 coordinate 4,024, forward strand.
ACTGATGAAACTTATAAATGCGAAGAACGTATGAGAGTTAAGGAAGTCAGGAACAAGGTATTCAAAAGGGAAGCTTGGACATGGGGACGAAAGCAAGCGGAAATTGGAAAAGTGCGAGGAACGCCGGAACAACGAACGCTGTGAAAGTAGGAAGCATGAAAGAGTAGCTCATAGCTGTGGATTGCGGGTATCGAAACTGATGAAACTTATAAGTGCGAGAAACGTACGAGAGTTAAGGAAATCAGGAAACGGGTAGAATCCGTGATTCACGTATATAGAAAAAGGAGAACGCAAAGGAAAAGGCGTTCTCTTTTTTTGCGTGTGCACATATACTTTCGTAGGTGATGTGAATGAAACGAAGTCTTTGTATCCTGCTGTGTCTGCTGCTGCAGCTGATGAGTGTCCATGCAGAGAGCTATGTGGTGTTGAGTGGTGCGGACAATACGATTGTAGAAGAAAAAAACAAGGATGAGAAGCAGAGCGTGGCATCTATTTCCAAAATCATGACCGCTGTGATTGCAATCGAGCATGGACAATTGGATGAATCCTTTGCGGTTGATGATGAAATCAATAAGGCATATGGAAGCAGTGTCTATCTGAAGCAGGGACAGCAGGTAACCATGCGGGATCTGCTGTATGGCCTCATGCTGAGGAGCGGTAATGATGCAGCGGTGGAAATTGCAAAGCATGTTGCCGGTTCACAAGTTGCCTTTGTTGAGCTGATGAATCGCAAGGCGGCAGAAATCGGGATGAGCAATACGACGTTTTCCAATCCAAGCGGTCTGGATGAGGAGGATGGGGGCAATATTTCAACAGCCAATGATATGGCGGTACTGATGAGCTATGCGATGAAAAACAAAGAATTTCGGACCATTACCGGAAGCAAATATTATACGACTGACTGGAATATGCGCTGGAAAAACAAGAATCGCCTGCTGTTTGACTATCCCTTTACCGTCGGTGGGAAAACCGGCTTCACCAAAAAGGCCGGCCGGACACTGGTGAGTGCCGCAGAGCATGACGGTGTGGAAAGCATTGTGGTGACGCTGCGGGAGGGGGATGATTTCGCCTTTCATGAACAAAAGCACACCGAGGTGTTTCAGAAGATGGATGTGGTAACGATTATGCGCAAGGGTGACTATACGGTAAACGGTAGGAAATTCCATGTCCCGGAAACGCTGAAGGTGACGCTGCATAAGGATGGCAGTGACAAGCTGCGCGTTAAAACACACTATGACCATAAGGATTTTGTCGTTGAGGTTCAGAAAAATGACGATGTAAATGTATACAGCTTCGCAAGCAAAAAGGTAAGGGGAGGAGGTCTGTTTTCGTGAATATCATCTGGCTGCTCATCGTGCTGGTCACGATTCTCTACTGTCTGATGACCGGTAATGTCGGTATCATCAATGATGTTTTTCTCAATGTCGGCAAGGAAACCCTCGACTTTGTGATTCCGCTGCTGTGTGTGACCTGCTTCTGGAACGGAATTCTTTACATCGCACGAGACGCCGGGATCATTCATGGACTGGAACGGCTGTTTCATCCTTTGTTGAAGCGGCTGTTTCCGGATTTGAAGGACGATGAGGAAACACTGGGCTATGTGGCAACGAATGTGGTCGTCAACATGGTGGGACTGGGCTCTGCAGCAACGCCGGTTGGTTTGCAGGCGATGAAGGGCATGCAGCGGCAGAATCCGGACAAGGATACGGCCTCCCGCTCCATGATTACCTTTCTCGTTTTGAATACGGCTGGTGTTACGCTGCTGTCCACGACACTGATTGCCCTGCGGGCTTCCTTCCATTCCCTGCATGTGACCGGTTTTATGCCCTATGCCATTGTATCGACGCTGTTTGCCTCTGTTGTCGGCCTGAGCATTGACCGCTGGTGGAATTACCGTGATTAACACAGACTATATTCTACCAATCCTTGTACTGGTCATCGTCGCCGTCGCACTGCTTCGTCGTATCAATGCGTACCATTCCTTTACCGAGGGTGTCAAGGATGGGATGAAGCTGTTTCTGGATATTTATCCCGCGTTGCTTGCCATGATGTGTGCAATCGCGCTTTTGCGGCAGAGTGGACTGATGGATATATTGTGCAGTGCACTGGCTGCCCATATTGCGAATATCCCTAAGGAAATCTGGCCGATGGTGATCTTTCGTCCGATTTCCGGAAGCGCCTCGTTGGCGGTGCTGGTCGATATCTTTCAGGTATGCGGTGTTGATTCGCTGGCCGGCAATATGGCGAGTATCATTCAGGGCTCTACCGATACGACCGTTTATGTGATCACCCTGTACTTTTCCAGTGTGGGAATTCGCAGGATCAAGAATGCGCTGGCCATCGGGCTGCTGGCGGATGTGGCTGGAATTTCCATGGCCATTCTGCTGGCACTGTATGTGTTTGCGTGAAATAGATAATAAATAACAGGAGGAATGAAAATGGCAGATATGAACGATGTAAAAAACAGATTAAAGAATATGCTGGCAGTGAATGAGGAAAAGGTGGCTGTAGCTGCAGAAAAAAGCGACCACGTTGTATGTGTGTTTCGCCTGGACAGCTTTGATGATGTAGAGGCTGTGGGAGAGGCTTTGAAAAAGAACTTCCTCGTGCTGCTGGATATTACGGCATGTGATGAGGAGTGTGCACGCAGAATCCGCGATTTCATGAAGGGTGTTGCCTATCCGATGCAGGTATGGATTCAGGAGATGAGCGAGAACATTCTGGTATATCTGCCGGATGGCTATCAGATTCAGGAATTCCAGAATTAGTCGATTTTGCTTTTCAAAGCGCAGCATTTCATGTACAATACCCATGTGAGGTGTATAGTATATGGAACGATTACAGAAAGTGATTGCGGCAGCCGGAATCACATCAAGAAGAAAAGCTGAGGTTCTGATCAGCGAGGGAAGAGTCGCTGTGAATGGAGAAACCATAACAGAACTTGGATATAAGGTAAAGCGCGGAGATCTCATCGAGGTGGATGGCAAGGCGATTGAAAAGGAAGATAAGGTTTATTTTCTGATGAACAAGCCGAAGCGCACCATGTGTACCAGCGATGATGAATTTGGAAGACAGACCGTGGTGGATCTGGTGGACTGCAGGCAGCGTATCTTTACCGTAGGGCGTCTGGACTATGATACCAGCGGTGTGATCATTTTAACCAATGACGGGGATTTCGCAAATGAGATCATTCATCCGCGATATCACATTCCCAAGGTGTACAATCTGACGATCAACGGGATATTGACACCGGAGGACATGAAGAAAATAAAAACGGGTATCGTGCTGGATGACGGTATCAAGACCCTGCCTGCGAAATATCGCATCACGGAAAAGGATACAGAGAAAAATCAGTGCAGCTTTGATTTGACGATTGTCGAGGGAAGAAATAGGCAGATCAAGCGCATGATGGAGGCCCTTGGCTATGAGGTGCGCCGTCTGCACCGCAGTAAGCTCGCCTTCCTGCATTGCAGTGATCTGCGGCAGGGAGAGTACCGTGTGCTGAAGCCCTTTGAGGTGAAGCAGCTGCGCAGTCTTGCCCAGAAGGGGGAAATGAAGCAGCGATAGCTATCACTGTTTATGGTTGGCAGGCACAGCAGCCGTACGGCCAGGAAAGCAAGCAGTGCAGTGTGGGAAAAGCTACAGCAGGGCATAAGAGCGGATCGGGCAGAATGCTGTCGGATTCGTTTTTTATGTTGTTTCCACTTATGTGCTTACGTTTCTGAAATGTTTTTTTGGTTGAAGAAACACAGAAAATGATGTATGATTAACGCGGTGATTTTATGCAGCAATATTTTGTAAATACACTGGCGATGCCAGGAGAATTGATACCGATGACAAAGGAACAGACACATCACATCCGCCGCGTTATGCGTATGCAGCAGGGGGATGTGATTCGTGTTGCCGACAACAGCGGCCGCGTACTGCTAGCGGAAGTGGAATATCATCAGGAGGAAGCAGCGGCACGTGTTGTAAAGGAAGTGCAGGATCGCTCCCGGACAAGTGTAGAGCTGATTCTTGCGCAGGGGATGATCAAGGGGGAGAAATGGGACTATCTGCTGCAGAAAAGTGCAGAGCTGGGCGTGGCGGAAATCATTCCGTTTGTATCCAGCCGCTGCGTTGTAAAAATCAAGGATGAGAAATCGGAAAAGAAAATTGTACGATGGAATAAAATTTTAAGTGAGGCCTGCGAGCAGTGCAAGCGCTCTACACTGGTGCGGCTGCAGTCGCCCTGTGCATTCTCAAAGCTGTCGCAGATCGATGCTGATTTGCGGCTGATTGCCTATGAGGATGCCGATTGCAAAAGTGAGCGCCTGTGCGAGGTGCTGCGTGCACATTCGTCCCCAAGTCGTGTTTTGATGGTGGTCGGCAGTGAGGGCGGCTTTTCGGCGGATGAGGTTGAAACGCTGTGCGCATCCGGCTTTCACCGCGTATCCTTAGGCGGACGGATACTGCGTGCGGAAACAGCGGCGATCTCGCTGCTGAATTCCATTGAGTTTTACTACGATATGGCAGGTGAAAAAAATGAAGACGATATATGATCGGCTGAATAAGGTGTATGATAAGACACTTCTGGATCAAAAGGATATCCGGAAGCATTACCGTACCATCTGTGACCTGCTGGAGGAATATCAGATTCCCCACGACGGGAAAAGCGATGATGCTGTGATACAGAATGAAATCGTCTATGAATCCCTGCTCGTTAAACGGCAGTTTGAGGATGTTTTTTTTGACACCTATGTAAAAATGTTCGATTACTGGTATGATCTGAATTATCTGGAGCGTAAGGCACAGATGAATGTGGATGTGGAACGCTTCGTGAAAGAGCTCCGGCATTTTGAGGCGGATGGGGAAACGATTTATATGCCTGCCTTTGCGCCGGGCTTTAATCATCTTTATCATACGGAAATCGTGCTGCTGGATTTGAAGCAGTATCATAAGTTTATCCGAGAATGTGCAAAGGAAGTACAGTACAGGCGCTATGGTGCCAAGCCGTTTCAGCATGGCTTTTCCAGCTGTGAGCTGCTGGTGGAGGCGGATGAGGGCTATGTCGTTTTCCATCCAGTCATGCATCGCTGGTATCTGTATGATGAAACCGGACTAAAGCGCAGCGTATCCGTGGATATGAAACAGGAGCTGCAGGAGGCCTGGAAGCAGGAAATTGCGCTGCTTTTATTAAAGGAGCAGCACGAAGCGCTCGTTGCGTTTTTGATCGAGCATGCGCTGATAAAAAAACGATTGGGCAAAAAGCTGGAAAAGCTGCTGGAGAAGCAAAAGAAAAAGCAGAAAAAGAAGGCAGACAAGGAGTGACAGCATGACAACATTTGCAATAGCCACACTGGGCTGCAAGGTAAATACATATGAATCACAGGGCTATGAGAGTGCCCTGCTGGAAAAGGGCTACGTACAGGTATCCTTTAAAGAGCGAGCGGATGTCTATATCATCAACACCTGTGCCGTGACCAATACGGCCGGCAGTAAATCCCGTCAGAAAATACATGCGGCCATCGCTTTGAATCCGGATGCGTTGATTGCGGTTGTCGGCTGCTATGCACAGACGGCAAGTGAACAGCTGGAGCAGGACGCCAATATTGATATTTTGCTGGGAAGTGATGGGAAAAGCAGATTGGCGGATATGATTGAAGAGGGTCTTCGGCAGAAGCGTCCGCAGAAGCTCATTCATGATGTCCGCAAGGTCAATGTGTTTGAAGCGCTTCCGATTCATCGCTTCGAGCATCAGACACGGGCTTTTTTGAAAATACAGGATGGCTGCAATCAGTTTTGCAGCTATTGCATCATACCGTTTGCACGTGGAGCGGAGCGTTCGCTGCCGGAGGATGAGGTACTTGCCATCGCACGCAGACTGTGTGAAAGCGGCCATCAGGAAATCGTGTTGAGCGGCATTCATACCGGTCGCTACGGCAATGGGATCAACAGCAGTCTGTGCCAGCTGATGAAGCGCATGGTGAAGGAAATTCCCAACCTGCAAAGAATCCGTATCTCTTCAATCGAAATGAATGAAATCACGGATGAGCTGCTGGAATTTATAAAGGGGGAAGAAAAAATCGCCCGGCATCTGCATATTCCCGTGCAGTCTGCCAATACTACGGTATTGAAGAATATGAACCGTCCCTATACGATAGCATGGTTTATGGAACGGGTGGAGTATATCCGCTCCCTTATTCCGGATATCTCCATATCCAGCGATGTCATTACCGGGTTTCCGCAGGAAAGTGAAGAGCAGTTTCAGGATACCCTGGATAATATCGCACGTATGCGCCTAAGCTTTCTGCATGTATTCCCGTATTCCCGCCGCGATCATACAGCAGCTGCGCAAATGAGCGGTCATCTGGAAAATAAAATAAAGAAAGAACGCGCATCAAGACTTGCGAATCTTTCCAAACAGTTATATACTGCTTATAAACAGAATTTCATTGGAAAGGAAGTTTCTGTCATTTTTGAGAAGGAAAAAGATGGAAAACTGATCGGCCACAGCAGTGAATACCTGGAGGTCGCAGCAGCGGCTCCGCTAACCTGGCTGCATACGATGCATACCGTACGCATCACGGCACTGGATGGGGATTTGCTGGTTGGCTGTCCGCTAAAGGAGGAGTCTTATGAAGCTGTCTCAAATGTTTGAAAATGCCCCGGAGATTGAGATTGCGGGGCTGTGCATCGATTCCCGCTGCGCCAAGGCGAATGATATGTATTTCTGCATGGAGGGCATGGTGCATGACGGGCATGAATTTATTGATGATGTCATCGAAAAGGGTGTAAAATGCATCGTGCATTCCAAGCCGGTGGACGATATGAAAAAAGGGGTCGCCTATATTCAGGTGGAAAATGTCAATCGCACACTGAATCGGGTGGCGTCCATGTTTTATGGGCATCCAAGCCGTAAAATGAAGGTGTTCGGTGTTACCGGAACAAACGGGAAGAGCACCATCACCAGCATCATTCGGGACGTATATTCCCATTTTGCGCCCTGCGGCTACATCGGAACCATCTCTATCAGCTATGGCGATGTGACTCTGCCGCCGTCTTTGACGACGCCGGATGCTGTGCTGATTCATAAGACGATGAAGGATATGGTGGAGCATGGTATGCAGGCCGTCGCTTTGGAGGTCAGCTCGCATGGTCTGGAGCTGGGACGTGTGCAGAGCGTGGATTTTGATGTCGCTGTGTTCAGTAACCTGACCTATGACCATCTGGATTTTCATGGGACGATTGAGCATTACTTTGAAGCGAAGAAAAAGCTGTTCACTAATCTGAAAAAAGAGGGCGTTGCTGTGTTGAATGCGGATGATGCCTATGTGGATCAGCTGGCAGATGCTACTGAGGCCAGCGTTGTTACCTATGGTATTGACAACCATGCGACCTATCAGGCGGAAAATATCCGGATAGAGAAAACGGGATCACGGTTTACGCTGGTTCATGGGGCACAGCGCTATGAGGTTTCAACCAATCTGGTTGCCCTGTATAACATATACAATCTGCTGGGTGCTGTTGCAGCGATGGCAGAGAGCGGTATTCCGATTGAACAGCAGCTGCCCTACCTGAATGATATCCGGCAGATTGAAGGGCGTATGGAACGCATAGACGAGGGCCAGCTGTTTAATGTCATCGTTGATTTCGCACATACTCCGGACGGAATGGAAAAGGTTTTTGAATATGCGAAGGATATCACAGAGGACGGACACAGCATTATCGCCGTGTTTGGCTCCGCCGGCAAGCGGGATACAAAGAAGCGCAGGGTCTTCGGTGAAATCGCAAGCCGCTATTGCGACAGCATCATTCTGACGGAGGATGATCCACGGGATGAGGATCCGCGGGAAATCGCTAACGAAATCAAAAGCGGTATCAGCGATACGAATAATATTTTCATTGCGGATCGTTACGCTGCCATACGGCAGGCCATCGAGAGTGCCAATGTGAAGGATACCGTACTGATTCTCGGCAAGGGGGATGAGGTTTTCATGTATCGGGAATTCGGACGGGAGCCGTGGATGGGAGATCACAATGTCGCTCGTCACTGCATCCGCAAATACAGTCTTGGACTGGAGGACGATGAAAAATAGCGTTGTAAAATAAGTATAAAAAAATTTTCTGTATGAATTTATAGAAAATGAACATATTTATGTTGCATTTTCATATGTTTTTCAGTATAATAATATTGCTTGCATCAGAAGGGAGGGTAAATCATGCCGAAAGTAGTACTTAAAGAAAACGAAGTTCTTGATGATGCTTTACGTAGATTCAAACGTCAAGTATCAAGAAATGGAACCCTTGCTGAAGCTCGCAAAAGAGAGTTTTACGTAAAACCTGGCGTTCGTCGTAAATTAAAGTCAGAAGCTGCGCGTAAAGCACGCCGTGGAAAATAGAAGAGGCCGATAGGCTTCTTTTTTTAATGCTTATGCTCGTGGGGAGAGGTTGATTATCAAAGGAGCTGCTCTGTACAAGAGCTGTGGTGCATGTATCGGCAGCTAGCCAAAAGGTTTTCTATAATAAAAAAGAAATCAAACAAAGCGGGTGTGCAGGGGGTTGTGCAAACGAGTCAATCTGCTATAATCAGCATGAAGATGAGATACACCATGAACATGGGGAGGTACGATATGCAAATCATCGAAATAGAGCGTCTCAGCCGCGATTATGGAGAGGGGAGGGGAATCTTTGATATTTCCTTTTCCATCGCTGAGGGAGAGGTTTTCGGCTTTCTGGGACCGAATGGAGCAGGGAAGACGACAACGATTCGTCATCTGCTAGGATTTTTGAAGGCGAAACAGGGATCTGCACGGATTCTGGGTATGGACTGCTGGAAGCAAGCCGATGCCATTACCAGACAGCTTGGCTATATACCGGGAGAAATCAATCTGCTGAATGAAATGAGCGGTGATGAATTTCTGCGCTTTATGGCGCGTTATCGGAATATGCAGGATAGCGGGCGGACACAGGAGCTGCTGGAGCGCTTTGAACTGCGGCCAAACGGAGCCATACGGCGTATGTCCAAGGGGATGAAGCAGAAGCTTGGAATCGTAGCGGCTTTTATGCATGATCCCAAGGTGCTGATTCTGGATGAGCCGACCAGCGGACTGGACCCGCTGATGCAAAATGCCTTTGTCGAGCTGATTCAGGAGGAAAAGCAAAGAGGAAAGACGATTCTGATGTCTTCCCACATGTTTGAGGAAGTGGAAAAAACCTGTGATCGTATCGGTATCATTCGGCAGGGGCATATGGCGGCAGTCGAGGATACCACCATATTGCAGAAGAATAAAACGAAGACGTATATCCTCACCTTTGCTGATTCCTCACAGACACAGCGCTTTTTGCACGAACGACTCAACATGAAGCAGATCAGTGAGCTGTGCGTGCATGTATATATCCGGGAGGAGCTCAAGGCGCTGCTGCAGCTGTTGCCGGCCTATGAGCTGCGGGATCTCAGTGTCGCAACACAGAGTCTGGAGGATATCTTTTTGCAGTATTACGGAGAGAGGGGAGAAGCACATGAATAAGACACTATTTCGTATGGAGTGGAAATCAGCCTGGAAGCTGCTGCTTATTTTTATTTTGATTTTAGCGATGTATTTCAGTATTATGCTGACGATGTTCGATCCAGAGCTGGGCTCAGCACTGGCGCAGTTTGAGAAGCTTATGCCGGAAATGATGGCAGCGGTTGGTATGAGCGGTACGGCAACAACGCTGGTGGATTTCTTTTCTACTTATCTATATGGCATGATCATGATTATGTTTCCATTTCTATTCTCTGTCATTCTCTCTTTGCGGCTGCTTGTCAAAAAGGTGGATAACGGCAGTATGACCTACCTGCTGAGCTGCGGGGAAAAGCGAAGTCATGTCTGGGTGAGTCAGCTGGCAGTCCTATTGAGTGCGCTGTTTCTTCTGATCGCCTTCTGTACGCTTTTGGGAATCGTATGCAGTATGGTTATGTTCCCCGATGATTTGGATGTCGCAGCTTTTCTGCGGCTGAATCTGGGGTGTCTGCTGCTACAGACAGCGCTGGCATCCATCTGCTTTCTCGCCTCCTCTGCTTTAAATGAATATCGCCATGCCGCCTTGATCGGTGCGGGGAGCGGGGTATTGTTCATTCTGATTCAGATGCTGGCCAATATGAAGGGAAATCTGGAAAAGCTGCAGTATGCAACGATTATGACGCTGTTTGATACACAGGGGCTGATTGCCAATGAGGCACAGGCCTGGGGCCGTCTGGGTGTATTGCTTCTGATCGCTGTTTGCTGCCTTATTGTCGCCCGTCAATTCTTCTTGCAAAGAGATCTTCCTTTATAGCTGCACAGAGGTATTTCCTGCATACACAGGGGTACCTCTTTTCTTTTTTAGCAGTGCATGAAAGAAAGCTTTAAGCAGGCTGTCGCATACAGGATATCTTGCCATAGAAAAGGCAATTTACAAAAACACAACAAAATCTTAGCAAATCAAGGCTTGAAAGTGCATTCATGCAGGGGAGAAACAACAATTTTTTTACTTTTAACAAAAACATAACATTTCCGGTTACGCTTTTCTTTATAATGGAAACGAAGGAGGATAGCATTCACAGGCATAAAACCTCACGCACAAACGTATTTTGTATAGAGGTGAGAGTATGCTTTCCATAGATAAGAATCAGGTCATGATAGAACACTACAGGGAACTGACCCTGGTGAGCGAAACGAGAATACAGGTGACGATGAAAGCCTACCGCATAACGATAGACGGGGAGCGGCTGCATGTGCTGGCACTGGGAAAGGATGAGATCCTGCTGGAGGGCAGCGTGCAGAATCTGGCGTTCGCATATGAAAAATAGAAAGGGATTCGGTCTTGACCAATGGAAAGTGCAGGCCTCTTGCGATGAGTTTTTATGGATAACAAAGAAAAATCAGCTGGAACTATATGATATTACTCTACATCGAAACTACATTCAGTTCTACGCATCCATTTTCCAGCGCCCGAAAATCTATCGCTGCTTTGAAACCTGTGATCTGATCACAACCACCGGTATGCTGGGGTATGCCCTGCGCAGCTTGAAAAAGCCCTATCGCATAGCAGCGATTCTGCTTTCCATATTGCTTTGGTATGGTCTTTCTTCCATGGTGTTTGAGATACAGATCAAGGGCGAAAAGGATGAAAGCCGCAGGCTGATTGCGGATACCCTGAAAAAGATGAAGGTGGTACCTCCCCTGAAAAGCCGCGATGTCACCCAGCTGAAGGCACAGCTGAAAAAGAATCTGGAAAACGATATCGCCTGGCTGGAAATCGAGAAGCAGGGCAGCCGCTATCTGATCACCTACACACCGAAGGAATTTGCTTCCTTATCACAGCTGGGACATGAGGAGCTCATTGCCCGGGAGGACGGCATGATTGAGCGCTTTGACATACAGCATGGAAACAAGCTTCATAAGGTCAATGAGTTTGTCCACAAAGGGGATGTGCTGGTGAGCAATGTGCTGGAGGATTCCAAGGGTGGCAAGCAGGAGGTATATGTCAAGGGACGTGTCTTTGCCTATGTCTGGAAGGATATCACCGTGACGATGGACAAGACAAAGGAACCGAAGGCCTTTCAGTATTTTCAGCTGCTGTTTGATGCCAGACGCAAGGTTAGCGAGGACTTTCATAAGGACGATCGCATTTACAAGGAAAATATTTTGCAATTCTCTACAGATATGGGTAAAATAAAGATGGTGATTCATTACACACTGATTAAGGACATCACCACACCATAACGAGAAGGAGCGCCTATGAGTGAACAATTTCGTATTGCATTAGAAGAATACCCGATGGAATGGATCGTAAAATTATGCGGAGCACAGGATAAGCATCTGGAGCTGCTGCGAAACGCCTTTTCCTGTGATATCATCATGCGGGACAATGAGCTGCGTATTCTCAGCGAGGATGCAGTTACCTTTCACAGTATTGAATCTGTGGTAAAGGCCTTGTTTGATATGATGGAGGCGCATATTGATGTCAGCGGCCGCGATATTGAATATGCCTGTCGGCTGGCGAAGCTGAATCGGCTGCAGGAGCTTTCCACCACCTATCAAAAAGCGATAGGAAAGACGATCAACGGAAAGCTGATCTATCCGAAAACGATTGGACAGCGGCATCTGTTTAAATGCATGTGCAACAGTGAAATCGTCTTTGCGACCGGAGTAGCCGGGACGGGGAAGACCTATCTGGCCGTTGTCTATGCGGCAGACCTGTTGAAAAAGGGAGAAATTCGCAAGATAATTCTGACCAGACCCGCTGTGGAGGCAGGAGAAAATCTGGGCTTTCTGCCAGGTGATTTAAAGGAAAAGGTGGATCCGTATCTGCGTCCGCTCTATGATGCCCTGTATGATACACTGGGACAGGAGCAGGTGGAGAAGCTGCTGGAAAAGGAAGTCATTGAAATCGCGCCGCTGGCCTATATGCGCGGACGAACGCTGGATAATGCCTTCATCATACTGGATGAGGCGCAGAATACAACACGGGCGCAGATGAAGATGTTTCTTACGAGAATGGGATTTCATTCCCGTATCGTCATTACCGGGGATGTAACACAGATCGATCTGATTAAAAAACGGGATTCCGGTCTGCTGAATGCCAAGCATCTGCTTTCCGGAATAGAGGGCATCTCCTTTGTGGAGCTGACCAGCCTCGATGTAGTTCGTAATCCGTTGGTTCAAAAGATCATTGAACGATATGAGCAGGAGGAAGAACGATATGGCAAGGATTTTATTGATTGAAGACGAAGACAACATACGCAAGATTATTGCATATGATCTGAAAAAGGCCGATTTTGATATCGTGGAATGTGCAGATGGTAAAACAGCGGTCGATCTGGCGATGAAAGAGGATTTCGATGTGCTGATCATCGACTGGATGCTTCCGCATGTCAGCGGAATCGATATTGTAAAACGGCTGCGCAGTGAGCACATTGACGCGATTTTTATCATGCTGACGGCAAGGGATGATGAAACGGATATTCTGTATGCCTTTGAGCAGGGCGTGGATGATTATATCACAAAGCCGTTTTCTCCAAGAGAGCTGCTGGCCAGGGTGAATGCCCATCTGAAGCGGCAAAACCGCAAGCAGGAGAAGCGTCTGGCGATTGGTGATTTGTCCATGGATATGAAGCGCAGGGAGGCGTATATCAAAGACCAGCTGATGACGCTGACCAAGAAGGAATTCGATCTGCTGGAGTATTTTATCCAGAATAAGGATATCGTGTTGTCCCGTGACAGCATTCTGAATGACATTTGGGGCTTTGATTATGACGGAGATACCCGGATTGTGGATGTGCATGTATTCAAGCTGCGCAACAAGCTGAACAAATCGCATGTACATATCAAATCTTCCCGCGGTGTCGGCTATTTGCTGGAGGAAGTGCATGAAGCGCAATAAATACGGGTATCTGGGACTGATTCTGGCCTGCATTGCGGTTATTCAGTACAATTATCATTTGAATGAATATATACTGCTGCTGCTCGTGGTTGTTTCGATTGCGCTGCTCTGGGAGCTTCTGGATCAGAAAAACCTGAACGTGCATCGTCGGGAAAACATCGAGCTGCAGGAGGAAATCAAATCGACTGCCAAGGATGCGCATTTGAAGAATAAGCAGCTGCTGACGGTTGTTACGAGTATACCGTTCCCGATGCTGCTGGTGGATCAGTTTGGGAATATCGTCATGCATAACAATGTCAGTGAGCTGTGTGAGGATGGCTTGATCAATGAGCATATGACATATATGAGCAATGCTTATTTGCATCCGGTGCGGGAGTTTATCAAGGATGCCTTTATTTTGGAAAAGCCGATGGATAAAATCATCGATATCAATGGTGTGGAATATCAGTCCATCAGTGTACCGGTAACAGCCAAGAAGAAATACAGCGGCTGTCTGGTGTTGTTTCAGGATATTTCAAAAACGCTGGAGGGGGAAAAGATGCAGAAGCGCTTTATTGCCGATGCATCGCATGAACTAAAAACGCCGATTGCCGTTATTAAGGGCATGGTGGAAATTCTCAATCGTGAGGATTTTGATGATGAGGAAACGCGCCGTGAATTTATGGACCAGATTGAGCAGGAAATCAATCGTCTGGATATTTTGGTGAAGGATTTGCTGCAGCTGTCACGCCTCAGTCTGTCCACGGTTTTGCTGGAACGAGAGAAAACCGATCTTTGCCAGGTGATCGATAAGGCGGTAAAGTCATTGCAGAAAAAGGCGGAGAAAAAGGGCCTGCACATCGTGAAGGAATATCAGAATCATGATTTGGTATTCTGTGATCCTTTGAAAATGAGTCAGGTTGTGTTGAATCTGCTGTCGAATGCCATCAAGTACAGTGATCGAGGTACGATCACCCTGAAAACGAGGGAAGAGGGCTCCTGGTTTGTTTTGCAGGTGATGGATGAGGGGCATGGTATTGCCGCAGAGGATTTGGAGAAGATCTTTGACCGCTTTTATCGGGTGGATGATGATCGTTCCCGAAGCAGCGGCGGCTCCGGGCTGGGGCTGTCCATTGTAAAATCCATTGTTGAGGCACACCATGGGGAATTAAAGGTGGAAAGTGAATTCGATAAGGGAACGACATTTACGGTCAGGTTGAAGAACTGATTTTCTGATACTGATCGTGAATGCCGGTTCTTTACTGAAAAAAATTATATAAATTGTCATGAAATGTAAATTTGCTCTTGCGTTTAAAAAAGAATAATGCTATAATAACCGAGCAAACAAAGATGTCGCGTTCGGCAAGCGGTCAAGCCACAGCCCTCTCAAGGCTGTATCACGGGTTCGAATCCCGTACGCGATACCATATAAAAAATGAGGGACACTGATAAACGGTGTCCTTTTTGTTTTGCTATGAGGAAGAAGTATTGTCAAAAGGGTATATGCACAATCAGATCAAAAAAGCGTCGGTAGGTAAAAAGGAATTCGATAATCCGCGATTTGATGACTTTTCTACGCAGATAGAGAAATTTATGCTATGATTTCTCTATGATATATGAAATGCTGATACCATGTTTGGTAACATGATGTAATTATATTAAATTGTGAGATCTCGTATTAAAATGATAACACTATATGACAAATTTGGTGAAATTTCTGATATATACAGACAAGTTCGACAAAATAACACAAAATCTGCATTCTATACATAGTAAGATACAGGTGGGAAGAGAAAACGGGGAAATCGTAAGGAGGTAGTAGTATGGAATTGACACACAGCACAAGGCGATTTCTCAAAATGGCTGCTCCGGTGATTGGAAGTGCCGGGATGTTTTTTGCCTTTTACCAGTGGATGGTAAGCCGGAAAGGGCAGGCAGTTGAAGAGATGGAGCATGTACAGACACAGGAGCGCGTGCTTCTTAAAGACCTGTGGAATCGCTACGATATGTATCGGTCGGTATATCGGATCTGTGATGATTATCTGGAAAATGACATGATGATGACCTCGCAGATGATTGATACGGTCAAAGAACGTCTAACGGACTGTCAGTCTTTTTTGAGACTGCATGAACCGTTCATAAGGAAGGATGTATGGGAGGCATATGAAAAGCTGTTAAACGCACACAATCATTTTATTGAAGTGATTATGTGGGAAATGTGCGAACCGGAGGGGCTGAATGCCTTTCTGCATAACAGCCGCAGCGATATATATGAGAATGAAGCACGGTTGATGGAGCTTCTGCGCGTATAACATACATAAAAAGCATTGTATCAAACCGATGGGAATCGGTGATTGAAACAATGCTTCTTTTAATTAAAATCAATGACTGCCTGTGGATCCTGTTCCTTTAAAAGCTGAATCATTTCCTTGCGCTTTTCCTCAAAGCAGTCATTCTGTGTACGAAAACAGGTACAGTGATGCTCAAAGATATCCAGAAGCTGCTCTACGGTGATTGTTTTATCCCTGCAGCCGGTGTTCTGTGAATTGATATTGATATTCCATGTGCCGATGTCATTGAGATAGGCAAAGCCAAGCTCTGTTATGGATAGGGGGTCGGCACCGGCAATCACTGCCTTTTTAAAAACTTCCTTTACTGTCATAGCTCTACTCCCATTCTGCTGTGCTTACAGCCATCTGCACAATATCATAGCGCGATACGCTGTAAAATGCAAATGAAGGATAGAAATTTGTACAATATGTATTCACGACCGTTATGCTTCACCGGCAGAAAATGGTGAATGTGATCATGAAGGGTATTGGATTGTTATCCTTCCGTTTTCTGATTTCAATAAGGGAGTAACCGATATCCGTGTTTATATGTGAAAATAAATCGGTAGGGGAGATAGCATGAAGAGGGGGATCACAGCTTGTGGTTTCTACAAGAAACGGTATTCTGAGATTAGAGAAAAGGTGAGATCCTGATGAAATGCGGTTTTGCCAAGAAAGAGCTGCCGGTAACACTTCCATGCGAATTGGCAGGCTATGTTGCAGATTGAGAAGCCCTGCAACAGCATGATACCGGTGACTGTCCAGCAGCTGGATCGGGAAACGCTTGTCTTTCTTCCGCTTGAGCTGTACTCTGAATTACGCAACAAGATCACAGACAGCCATATCCATTTTATTTGCTATGCGAGTGGCTGTTCTCTGTATCTTTGTAATGAAGAGACCTTTTTGAACGGATATTATGAATCTCGGATATTGCCATTTGAAAAAGGTGAGGGTGAAGTCCGGATGCATTGGTTGCACGATATAATACCAATGATCTGATATGTGCATTACAGACAATCTAAAACAAAATAGAAGAAAATAGATATCAGTGAGTGTCACCTCAGCGATATCTGTTTTTTTCTGTATTTGTTTAGCTGTCACTATTCATGGGTATGATATTTTTGAAGCGGGTCACGATATCCAAATTGACAAGTGCTGTATCCTGGTTGTTTTTCAGGTAGCTGCGTCCATAGGAGAAGGCCTCCTGTGGAGTAAGGCCATAAGCAGCCAGCCGCTTTCGTACTTCTGCCTCAAATGTCTTTGCCTCCTGCAGGGCTGCTCCCGTGCAATTCTTCTTAGAATCAAAAGCACCGATGGCTTCGTCCATCATGACATCGCAATTTCCATTTTTGATTTTCTTCAGCGTATGATCCCGATATGCCGCCGCCTGAACCCACTGAAAGCTCATACTGTCCGTTTTCTTTGTGGTGATTTCCATTGAGTAGTAGCTTCCGCCTGCCTTATTCCTGTCAGTTTCCAGAAGATAATCAAATATCAAATCCTTATTCTCCAGGCTTAGATAAAAGCATTTGTCATCCAATGCAACAATACTGTAGGTTACATCCTTGTCCTGCAACGCCTTACTCATGGCCTCGTTTTCCGGAGGTATCCCTTTGCAGCTGCTACAAAGGAAAACGACTGCCGCAGCGAAACAGCTTCTTAACAATTTCTTCATAATCGCCATCCCTTTTTATCTCATATCATAAGTATAGCACATTATATTACCGGTATGGATAGCAATGGATGGAAAACATTTTTACATTTTAACCAATGCTTAACAATCTCTTCATTATCAATTAACAAAGGTGTCGTATGATAGAACCGTATTCAAGGAGGAATATGAAAAATGAACATGTGGAAAAAAACTATGACGGCTACCGTAGCCTGCCTGATGACATTCTCACTGGCTGCCTGCGGATCCAGCGATGAAGGAAAAACAGCAGGTGTCAGCGGTGATATCAAAGTATATACGCGAGATTCATCAAGCGGAACCAGAGAGGCATTTGAAAAGGGGGTAGACTTTGAAGGAAGTCTGACAAAGAACGCTATCGAGGTATCCAGCAATGACGATATGGCTGCCAAGGTAGGCGCCGATAAAAACGGTATTGGGTATACATCCCTGTCCACCGATTTTGAGAAAAACGGTGTCAGCGCTCTGCAGTATGAAGGTGTCACAGCGAGCAGTGAAAGCGTACTGGATGGAAGCTATAAGCTGCAGCGTCCGTTTATGTATGTAACAAGAGCGGCGGGTGATTATGGAAATGATGACAAGGAACAGCTGGTACAGGCATTCCTGGACTTCATGCAGAACTCTACAGAAGGAATGGCAATCGTTAAGAAAAATGGCGGGGAAGTTGATGAAAGCAAGGCAAAGCCTTGGGATGAGCTCTCCAAAAAATATGAAGCTGTATTAGGGAAGGATAATTCCGCAATCACCATTACAACCTGCGGTTCAACATCCGTAGAAAAAACGGTAAAGGCTTCTCTGGAGGCGTTCTCTCCAATGGCAGGAAACTTCAAATTCACCATGAATCAGTCCGGAAGCGGAGATGCTGTACCAAGAGTGCTTGGTAAAGAAAAAGACGGTCCGAACAAAGGTGATATCGGCTTTGCTTCCCGTGCATTCAAGGAGGATGGTTCCGAGGATATTTCCAAAGCAATGGAAAGCGGACAGTATTGCATCGATGCAGTCGTTGCAGTTGTAAATAAGGAAAATACAGGTGTTACATCTTTGACGCAGGCCCAGCTGAAGAGCATCTTCACAGGTGAAACGCTGAAATGGGAAGACATCAAATAAAGAAAAGAAGCTAAAAAACGTGACTTGCAAGACAGCCTGGATTTCCAGGCTGTCTTATGATGATAAGGATTGGTGAAGAATGAAAAGTTATGTACGAGATAGCATCAGTACAGAGAAAAACCGAAAAAAACTGAAAAAGGATCAAAGGATGAAGGCAATCTTCCTTCTGGCGGCATTGCTGTCGTCCAGTGCGATTGCCATTATCATTATCTTCATCAGTGTCAAGGGGATATCTCCCTTCCTGAGCGGCTATTCCTATGGGCAGCAGGATATCGTCTCCTTTCTGACCGGAATGATGTGGCGTAAGGATCAGGGAATCTATGGTGTTGGCTTTATTATTATCAATACGCTGGTTTCTGCATTCGGCGCACTGGTGATATCCTTTCCGCTGTCTGTACTGACGGCCTTGTTTATCGCAAAAATAGCACCCAAGCATGTTGCAGAGGTCATGACGACGGTTGTGGAGCTGCTTGCCAGTATACCATCCGTTGTTTATGGTGTATTTGCATCCGGTACGATTACTGTACTTGTCAGCTCGCTTGCTTCCTCCCTTGGCTTTGTGACAGCGGGAGGAAGCTCTTTGCTGGCGGTGATTCTGCTGCTGGCGATTATGATATTTCCAACGATTACATCCCTGTCAATCACGGCGATTCGCTCCGTAGACAGAGAAGTGGAGCTTGGCAGTCTGGCACTTGGCGCCACGCGAACACAAACCAATTTCAAGGTTATTCTGACCAGTGCCAAATCCGGAATCTTCGCCGGAGCGATACTGGGCATCGGCAGAGCCTTTGGAGAAGCAACGGCTGTTGCCATGGTGGCGGGAAACAAGATGTTCGGACCTACCGTCAATGTGTTTGATACGACAAGAACACTGACAACAACCATGCTGGCCGGCTTAAAGGAAACGACCGGGCTGGATTATGATATACGATTCTCAGCAGGTCTGGTGCTGATGGCAGTCATTCTGCTGTCCAACCTGCTATTGAATCTGATGAAGAAGAAAGTGGGGAATATGAAATGATACAAGCACCCTCCAATCAGAAAAAGAAGCGCCGGTTGTTTGATGGCTTGTGTAACGGTGTAACCTACCTTTCCAGCGGACTCAGTGTATTCGTGCTGCTTGCAATTTTTGTCTTCATCTTTTCCAAGGGCTTTTCTTCTCTGGGGATAGATCTTCTGAAGGGGAACTATTGGTCAAAGAATTATCTGACCAGTGTAGAAACATCGAAAAATCACCCCGGCAGCTTTGAACGGCCGTCGTCATTGAGTGAGGAGGCCTCCTTCTCCTCAAAATGGGGAATCGGTTTTGTGGATACCAAGGACCAAAATGGTGATGCTATCGTTTTGGTTGAATACATTGACGAGGCATCTCCCTTCCATGATCTGAAGGATGAAAGCATTAAGGATAAGGATGTTTCCCTATCTACGGAGGTTGGCTTTCAGGTGGAAAATCTCGGCTACCGGACCAAAGGCGGCGCGACGATGATTGCGGGCAACATCATGTCACAAACTGCTGCTGAGGTGGCACAGGCACTGGACAACTCCGCACAAAGTATTACAAAGGTATATTACAAAACACCGGGCGGCGGTATTCGCGGCTCGATTATATCCACCCTGTATCTGATACTGATTTCGCTGCTGATTGCACTTCCACTGGGAATTGCTTCTGCCATTTATCTGCATGAATATGCGAAGCCAAACAGGCTGACAGCATTGATTCGTAGTGCCATAGAAATGCTGACGGGTGTGCCGAGCATCATCTTCGGTTTGATGGGTGTCGCTGTCCTTTTTCCGATTACACAGCTGTTTGGGGCAACGACTACCAATATTCTGCTGGGCAGCTTCACGATGTCCATCATTCTGCTACCCACCATCATCCGCTCCACAGAGGAGGCGCTGATCGTTGTACCGCAGTCATTGCGGGATGCCTCGCTTTCTGTAGGTGCCAATCAGTCGCAGACAATTTTCAAGGTTGTGCTGCCCTGTGCGGTACCGGGGATTTTGACCGGCGTATTGCTGAGCATCGGACGAGTGATTGGAGAAAGCGCAGCATTGATCTATACCATGGGTACCTATGTCAATGACACACCAACCCTTATGTCGCAGGGAACCAGCCTTGCTGTGCATATTTATAACATCATGAGCAGTGAGCAGCCCAACTTTGAACTGGCCAGTGCAATTTCGATAGTGATTCTGGTATTTGTGCTGATTTTAAATATCTGTGTGAAGCTGCTGAGTAAAAAGCTCAACAAATCCTGGTATTAGAGGAGGAATAAGTATATGAAGAAGGAACCTGTTTTCCATGTGGAACACCTGAATCTGTTTTATGGAGACAAGCATGCACTGAAGGATATCGGCATGGATATCGAGCAGAATAAAATAACCGCACTCATAGGACCAAGCGGCTGTGGGAAATCTACCTTTTTACGCTGCCTGAATCGTATGAATGATCTGATTGAGGGCTGCCGCATTGATGGAACGATCGAGCTGAATGGGGTGGATGCCTATGGCTCCGATATGAATGTTGTGGATTTGCGCACGCAGGTGGGGATGGTATTTCAAAAGCCGAATCCATTTCCAATGTCGATCTATGACAATATCACCTATGGACCGAAGTGTCAGGGAATCAAGAACCGTAAAACACTGGATGCCATCGTTGAGCAGTCCCTAAAAAAAGCAGCCCTGTGGGAGGAGGTCAAGGATCGGCTGAATGATTCTGCATTCGGTTTATCCGGTGGACAGCAGCAGCGTTTGTGTATCGCCCGGGCAATCGCCATGGAGCCGGAGGTGATTTTGATGGATGAGCCGACCAGTGCATTGGATCCGATTGCAACCAATAAGATTGAGGATTTGATGGAAGAATTGAAAAAGGATTATACGATCGTTATCGTTACGCATTCCATGCAGCAGGCATCCCGAGTAAGCGACTACACTGCCTTCTTTCTGCTTGGTGAGGTTGTGGAATTCAATAAGACGAGCAAGATATTCCAGCAGCCATGTGACAAGCGTACCGAGGATTATATTACAGGAAGATTCGGATAGAAGGAGGAACCTATGATTAAAATTGATAAAGAGCTGGACACCATGGAGGAAAACGTGCTGAAAATGGGGCAGAAGGTTGTCCGTATGCACGAAAAGGTTGTACAGGCCTTAAATTCTCCCAATAAGGAAATCGAGCTGGAAATCGTACAGTCAGATGATATTATCAATCATCTGGAGGAGGAAATCAACGATCAGGCAGTACGCTCTTTGGCGCTGCTGTCCCCGGTTGCCAGTGATCTTCGCAAGGTGGTGGCTGACATCAAAATCGCTTCCGAGCTGGAGCGGATCGGCGATTATGCAAAAAATATTTCCATTTTTCTAATCAAGCACGATGATATGGATGCCTCTATTCTCGATTACGCACAGGCTATGGAAAAGGGCTTTATCGCCATGCTGCAGGAAACAATGACCTGCTATGAGCATCGCGATATTGAAACAGCCTTTGAAATCCCGGAAAAGGATAAGGAGATCAATGTTCTGTATAAGGAGCTGAAGGAGAAAATCCGTCATGATGATTCCAGCTACCTTGTGGAGCACATCTTTGAAATCTCTTCCATGCTGCGTAGCATTGAGCGGGCAGGGGATCATACAAAGAATATCTGCGAGCATATCATTTATATGATCAAGGGACAGCATTACGACTTCGGATAGATGCTTCGGTTTGCGGGAAAGCCGTTTGAACAGTCTAGGTCAAGCAGGCATTGACGTTCTTTGGGAACGGCCTTGTGATTTTGGAAAGGGAACTGTGTATGGTGAAGGACTACATGCTTTGGTAACAAGGTGTCCCTTCACCCAACGTGCTGTAAACCCTGCAAAAATGTGTCTTACGATGTTTCCATGCTCCTACAGCTGCACAAAAAAAAGCTCTGCACACACGGCAGGGCTTTTGCTTGTTAATCATCCGTTTCGTTTGGGCGAAGGTCCAGCGTCATAGCTTCCTCATTTCCTTCCTTCACGATATTCCAGATATGGTCGCCGATACGTTCCAGCGTACCGAGGATATCCACAAAGATACTGGCAGCAACACCGCTTCCGCAGACCTCTCCGGCCATACGCTTGAAGTGACGCTGTCTGGCTTTTTCTTCCACCAGGTCCAGATAATTTTCTTTATCGTTGATCATCTGAATATAATGTTCTTCGCGGGTAGAGAAATAATTCAATGCAATTTCATTCATTTCCAGAACGGTTTCATACATTTCATTGACATCCCCAACAGCCTCATCTGTAAAGGCTCCCTTGTCTTCATAGGTCAGTTCATAGAATTCGTTCAAATTCATCGTTAAATCGCCAACCCGCTCGATATTCTTGATAATCTGCAGATTGTTGATGAATTCATCCGTATCGTGCTCGCTCAGACTGTTGTGGGCAATCGTCATCAGGTATTCGGTAATCTTGGAATCCAGAGAATTGATAGCATCCTCATACTGACTGGACATACCACGGTATTTGCCACTTTTCTTATTGAAATACTCCTGACTCGCACGGATACAATCGGAAGCGAGCTCTCCCATTTTTACCGTTACCTGTTTGGATACGCCAAGGGCTCCGGCAGGAAGGGATGCGGCCAGCTTTGGATCCAGACCCTCCAGATCGACTTCAATGCGTTCCTCCTCACCCGGTATGATTTTTTTGATGACCCTGACCATCAGATTGATACAAGGATAAGCGAGGATGGATATGACAATGGTTCGCAGAATGTGAGCAATGGCGATCTGCATCATCGGTGAGATGCTGTATTTATCTGATAAAAAGGCGATAAAATCAACATACGGTGTCAACAGGAACATGAAAATCACAGAACCGATGGTATTGAACAGAACATTGACGGCCGCGGCTCGTTTGGCCGAGGTACTGCCGCCGATGGACGCAAACACGGCGGTTACTGTTGTACCGATATTGGATCCAAAGACAAACGGCAGGGCAGCTGTCAGCGTCATGGCTCCGGAATCATAGATTTTCTGTATGATGCCGACAACCGCAGAGCTGGACTGCACGACGGCGGTCATCAGGGTACCACTGATAAAGCCGAGAATCGGCTGATTCTGCATAGTCGTTGCCAGTGTCGTAAAGAAATCCATCTGTCCCAGCTTGCTCAGCTCATCTCCCATCAGCCGCAGACCGAAGAACAGCAGACCGAAGCCAAGAACGATCTGTCCCATATAGGTCTGTTTCTTCCGTTTGGCAAACAGGGTGATCAAAACCCCCAGGAATACGAAATACAAAGCCAGTGTCTCTACCTTTAAGCCGATTAAAAATGCGGTTACAGTCGTACCGATGTTGGCTCCGATGATGATGCCGATGGATTGCTCCAGACTCATCAATCCGGCACGTACAAAGCCAATGGCAATGGCACTGGTGGCACTGCTTGATTGAATAAATACGGTAATGATACTACCCACAAGGATTCCCTTCCAGGGCTTGTTGGTGTAACGGTCGATATACTCTCTTAATTTTTCTCCCGCGATGCTTTTCAGACCATCTCCCATGAACTGTATTCCGAACAAAAAGAGCGCCAGCCCTCCAATGATGAAGTCCCAGCTGATATTTGCCGGTGTCATGGCGGAAGCTGCAATATGTAACATAAGATTCCTCCCAAAAAAAACTCTAAAATTACATGGTAGCAAGGTAATTTTAACAGAATTTTTACATTCTGTATATAAATTGAAAGGCGTTTTTACAATTTCACGTTAGAAAAGCCCTTCCAGTCCAGTATGGGAAACTGCTTCAGCGGCTACAATCTTTTTCTGCTATTCATTTGCACGCAGCTCGTGTTATAATATAGTATATGCCTGTATAGGAAACAGGACCTATAGGAAGCGACGCCGCTATGTAAGGTTGCATATGGGGATATATGGTTAAGGATCGAGGTGGCTTATGGAAATCAGTGTATTTAATCAAAGCGGAGAACGGCGCTGGTCGCGCTATGCCTCCGATTTCAGAACAATCAGTGAAAAGACACAGCAGGTGGTAAAGCTGGAAGGGCACAGGAGTGCCTCCGTAATCTTCGTGACCCCGCAGATGATTCATGAAATGAACAGGGATTATCGCGGTATCGACCGGCCGACCGATGTCATCAGCTTCGCCATGAAGGACAGCGAGGATGCATATGAGGTCATGGAGGGAGAGGAAGAGCTCGGGGATATATTCATCAATATAGAAGCGATAACAGCGCAGGCAGCGGATTACGGTCACAGCTTGCGAAGAGAGGTCTGCTTTCTGTTTACGCATGGGCTTTTGCACCTGCTGGGATACGACCACATGACACCGGAGGATGAGGCTGTGATGTTTCAGCTGCAGGATGTGATACTGGATGATATCGTTCCTAAAAAAATACGGAAATAAATTCCGGTATGCATTTGCCGGACTCACGCATGGGCTGCTGCATGATCGTAGCATTGTGCTGCAGGCCGTTCTGGGAATGGCTGTGCTTGCGGTTTGTGCTTATCTGGGTCTGGAGGCGATGGAATGGTGTGTCATTCTGATCGTCATTGGTGCTGTGATTGCACTGGAATATATCAATTCCGCTCTGGAAACGATTGTGGACATGGTGTCACCGCAATACAGTGAGGGAGCGAAAAAAGCAAAGGATTATGCAGCTGCAGCTGTGCTGGTGATGTCGCTGGCAGCGGCGGCTGTTGGAATCGTGATCATAGGAGGAAGGCTGTTTTTATGAATGTGAATGAACAATATCAGGAGCTGCTGGATGCGGCGTTTGCTGCCATGCGGCATGCATATGCACCATACTCCCACTATCATGTGGGAGCTTGTGTGAAAACTAAGGACGGAACACTGATTCCGGGGGCGAATATAGAAAATGCATCCTTCGGTCTGACGAATTGTGCAGAGCGAAGTGCGATATTTGCCGCATATTCTATGGGCTATCGCAAGGAGGATATCGTAGCGATCGCCATTGTGAGTGACGGTACAAAGCTTGCGGCTCCCTGTGGTGCCTGTCGGCAGGTACTGGTGGAGCTGCTGCAGCAGGATACTCCCATCGTGTTGAGCAACAAACAGGAGCAGAAAATAACGAGCATCGCCGAGCTTTTACCGATGTCCTTTACGAGTGAGGATGTCTTATGAGCTATAAGTCGGGATTTATATCCATTATCGGACGTCCGAATGCCGGCAAAAGCACGCTGCTAAATGCCATCCTGCAGGAAAAGATAGCCATTACGACGCCGAAGCCGCAAACAACACGGAATAATATATCAGGGATATTGACGCGGGAGGATGCACAGTTTGTCTTCGTGGACACACCGGGGATTCATAAGCCGAAGCATGAGCTGGGGCGTACTCTGAACCGCAATGCGTATACGGCGATAGCTGAGGCGGATGTAAATTACTGGATGGTGGATGCCACACAGCCCTTTGGCAGTGGAGACGAATTCATTCTGGAAAAGATGAAGGATGCACAGATTCCAGTTTTTCTGATACTAAACAAAATCGATCTGCTGGATAAGGAAGCGGTGCTTACGACCCTGAGTAAGTGGCAGAACCGGATGCAGTTTGCGGAAATCTTTCCGGTATCTGCGTTGAAGCGCGAAAATGTGGAGCATCTTTTGGAGGTAACGAAGAAGTATTTGCAGGAGGGCGTGAAGTATTTTCCGGATGATATGATCAGTGACCATGGAGAAAATTTCCAGATTGCGGAAATCATTCGGGAAAAGGTGTTGTATAAAACAAATGAAGAGGTACCGCATTCTGTTGCGGTCATCGTGGAAAAAAAGGAAGAAAGCGATAATCGCATGGAGCTGTCGGCGCTCATCGTCGTGGAGCGCTCCTCGCAAAAGAGTATTTTGATTGGAAAGCAGGGAGCGATGATTCGTGGCATCCGTCTTGCGGCCCAGAAGGAGCTGAAGGAGAAATTCGGTAAAAAGGTGGAGCTGGAGCTGTATGTTCGTGTCGAGAAAAACTGGCGTAATCGCAGCAGCAAGCTGCATCAGCTGGGTTATCTGGAGCTGGAAGAAGGAAGATAATGCAGGAGGAAGTGTGCGGAATCCTGGTGGATGTGAAGGAGTATCGGGAACATGATGCCCTGTTGAAGGTGTTGTGTGAGGATGGCTCCCTGCTCAGTCTGAGCGCTCGTGGAGTTCGTAAGGTCACAAGCAAGAATGCTCCTGCCGTACAGCTGTTTACATTGGCACGTCTGCAGCTGAATTATCAGCAGACCGCCTCCATACAATCTCTGCGCCGGGCAGAAATTATAAACAGTTATCGCAAGATTCGGGAGGATCTTGTAAAGCAGAGCATTGCCTCCTACTTCTGTGAATGTATGTATCGCAGTGGCTTTGAGGAAAATGTATACAACCTGCTAAAGCGGAGTCTGGATATTTTACAGGATGCAACGCATCCGCTGCAGATTCTCTGTCTGTTTCAGGCTGTTATGAATCGTATGCATGGAATTGAGCCGTTTGTGGATGGCTGTGTCCGCTGTCAGAGCACGCAGCATATTCAGGCAGTGTCGCGAAACGATGGCGGCTTTGTTTGCAAACGCTGTCTGCGATCTGGCGATCATGTCATTTCACGCAGGGATTTGAAAACCTTTCGTCTGCTCTGTAAGGCAGAGCTGGAGCATTATGAGCTGATAGAGAGACTGGATCCGTTCAGCAGTGAAAATTTTGAAGAGCTGTATGGCTTTTTTGAGGATTATGGCGGCATTGCGCTGAAGAGCGTGCGATTTCTTCGTACCCTGTTTGCTATGGAGGGACATACGTAAGCTGCACACGTTGCCTACAGCAGCTGTCAGTTGCATGCGATGAAAATGTCTGAGAATGAAAAAAGGAAAGCAATTCTACAACGAGATTCTCTGTAGGACTGCTTTTTTTATATCGGCGTTTTTTCGTTCAGACTGTCAATAAACGGACGATGAGCAAAGCGGTCTGCATCAAATGAAAAGGGAATATATCCCAGTGCTTTTATGACGCTGCCTTTACCATATGGGGAAGAATTTCAAACAGAAGGGGATTCTTCTTTTTATTTTTTTACTTTGTTATTCTAATTGGGGAAAACACGTTGACATTTCCTTTAAAAAAGTGTTATATTATAGTGTATTCTTGTAACTATTTTCATAGTTTCATGAGCATCACCGGCGGGTGAATTTTTTTTGAAAGGGGCATAAACATGAACAACGAGAAATTATTTGATACGGTAGTAGCCCATGCGAAAAACAGTGGTTTTGTGTTTCAGGGATCTGAAATCTACGGCGGTCTGTCCAATACGTGGGATTTCGGTCCTTTGGGAGTCGAGCTGAAGGAAAATGTAAAAAAGGCCTGGTGGCGTAAATTCATTCAGGAATCTCCATATAATACAGGTATACAGTCTGCGATCCTAATGAATCCGGCAGTATGGGTTGCCAGCGGTCATGTCGGCGGATTCTCTGATCCATTGATGGATTGCAAGGAGTGTAAATCCAGATTTCGTGCTGATCAGCTGATTGAGGATGCCACAAACGGAGAGGTCAGCGTTGAGGGCTGGAGCAATGAAGCGATGATGGACTATATTGAAGAGCATCAGCTGAAATGTCCAAAATGCGGTGCGCATAATTTTACGGATATCCGTCAGTTTAATCTGATGTTTAAAACCTTTCAGGGTGTTGTAGAGGATGCGAAGAGCGCCATTTATCTGCGCCCGGAAACGGCACAGGGGATGTTTGTCAATTTTAAAAACGTACAGCGCTCCATGCGCAAGAAGCTACCATTTGGTATCGGACAGATCGGTAAGAGCTTCCGTAATGAAATTACACCGGGAAACTTTATTTTCCGTACCAGAGAATTTGAACAGATGGAGCTGGAGTTCTTCTGTCAACCGGGAACGGATATGGAATGGTACCAGTATTATAAGGATTACTGTATGAGCTTTTTGACGAATTTGGGTATTAACAGTGAACATCTGCGCTTTCGTGATCATACAGCAGAGGAGCTGGCTTTCTATTCAAAGGGTACCTGTGATATCGAGTATAATTTCCATTCCCAGATTGGTTGGGGGGAGCTGTGGGGAATTGCAGATCGAACCGATTATGATTTGAAGCAGCATCAGGAAGCAAGCAAGAAATCGCTGGAATATCTGGATCCTGCAACGAACGAAAAATATCTGGCCTATTGCGTAGAGCCGGCAGTCGGTGTTGAACGACTGATGCTGGCGTTTATGTGCGATGCCTATGATGAGGAGGAGCTGGAGAACGATACTCGTATCGTCATGCATCTGCATCCGTTCCTGGCGCCGATCAAGGCCTGTGTCATGCCGCTTTCCAAAAAGCTGAGCGACAAGGCGATGGAGGTATTCCAGCTGATTGCACCAGTGGGAAACTGCGATTATGATGAGGCGGGAAGCATTGGTAAACGATACCGTCGTCAGGATGCCGTAGGAACACCGTTTTGTATCACTGTGGATTTTGAAACAGAGAACGACAACTGCGTCACCGTACGCCACCGCGACAGCATGGAACAGGAGCGCGTGAGTCTGAAGGATTTGAGCGCGTATATCGAAGAGCGAATTAAGCTGTAAAATAGCGGGGAGTGATGTTCTTGGCACGCTTGAGTGAACAGGAAATCAGCCAGATTCGTGCAAAAGCTGATATCGTAGATGTGATTGGGCGCTATGTGCCGCTGACAAGAAAGGGAAAGAGCTATAAATGCGTCTGCCCGTTTCATGATGATCATGATCCGTCAATGTCCATAGCTGCCGATAAACAGATTTACAAATGCTTTGTGTGCGGAGCAGGCGGCAATGTATTCACGTTTGTACAGAATTATGAAAAAATATCCTTTATCGAGGCGGTTTACAAGGTTGCCGAGTATGCCGGTGTGACTTTGGAGCATACTCTTGATGTCACCCCCCGGGTAAAGGATCCGCACCTGCAGGCACTGCATAAGGCATGCCGGGAGGCTATTGAATTCACCCATTATCAGCTGGATACGCTGGATGCGAAAAATGTCAAGGAATATTTGATGAGGCGCAATATTACGGAAGAAATTATCAAGCGCTTTGAAATCGGGTACAATCCGATGGACGACGCCCTATATCGATTCCTGCATGCCAAAAAGCATGCGGATGATGATCTTGTGTCCGCAGGTCTTGTACGTGTTACCTCCATAGGTATGAAGGATGTATTTTCGCATCGTATCATGATTCCAATTCATGATGAATTCGGAGAACCGGTCGGCTTTACAGCCCGGCGGGTTGCGGAAAACGAAGAAGCAAAGTATATCAACACTACGGAAACGGATATCTACAAGAAAGGAAATCTGATTTTCAACTATCATAGAGCCAAGCCGGAGGCCAGAAAAGCAAAAAAAGCCTATCTGGTGGAAGGCGCCATGGATGTGCTTGCTCTGGAAAAGGTGGAGCTGCACAATGCAGTGGCAACGTTGGGAACGGCGATGACCAAGGAACAGCTGCGGCTTTTACAGCTTTTGCATGTACCGATCGTCGTCTGCTATGACGGAGATAAGGCCGGCCGCAACGCCACCTATAAATTCGGAAAAATGGCCAGAGAGGCACAGCTGCCCTTTGAAATCGTAGACAACAAATACGGTCTGGATCCGGATGAGGTCATCGATGTATACGGGAAGGATGAGCTACGCACACTGCTCGATAAAACGGTATCCTGGATTGATTTTCTCTTTGCTTATTTGCTTGGGCGATACAATCTGGAAAACTATTCCCAGAAAAAGGAATTCGCTCAGGAAATGGCATTGGAAATTCAGGCATTGCAGGATGATTTTGAGAAACAGAGCTATTTCATTCGTTTGCGGGAGCTGACTGAATTTGATATGCAGGTGGAGCAGCCCAAAGAGGAACGCAAGGCGATCCATCAGCCGCAGCCCCCGCGACAGAGCTTTTTGACCTTTCCAAAAAGCGGAAGAAGTCATGCGGAGCATGAAATTCTCTCGCAGATGCTGAATGGAATTGCTGCCAGCAATCTCTTCAAGGAGGAGCTGGGATTTTTAAAGGATGATACCGGCAACAAGCTTGCGATGTACATCATTGATTATTATCGAACACACACCACCCTTGCTGTAGCGGAGCTGCTGGATGTGATTCGGGAGGAGGATGTGAAAGCACTTCTTCTGGAAATCGCAAACTGGGAGCTTGCCCGTGAGGATGTGGATATGGCTGTACTGCAGGAAGCAATCGCCAAGGAAAAATCCTGCTTTCTGGATGATAAGATACAGCTGTTGAATAAAAAAATACGATCTGTGAATGATCCCATGGAAAAGGCTAAGCTTGCCGTGGAGAAAAATCAGCTGATCAAGGAGCGTGAGGAATGGCGCAGCGCGGGAAGGAAGTAAGGATATGAAGAACACCAAGAAAAAAGCTGTTTTGCAGGAATACAAGACACTGGATGATATCAAGCAGGAATTCCTGGACGAATACAAACAGAATGATGTCCTCTATCAGAAGGATGTTATGGATGCCGTGGAGCATCTGGCAATGACAGATACAGATTTTGATGATCTGTTCCAGTGGTTTTCCGACAATGATATTGAAGTAAAAAATGAAGATGATGATGTCGATCTGATGGACGATGATGCTTTGGTCGCAACCGAGGATGACGATGATATTGATTTTCTGGATGACGATACCGATGAAGAGGATACGCTGGCTGCCGATATCGAAAATCTGGAGCAGTCTTTTGCTAACTCTTCCCACACAAAAATCAATGATCCGGTGAAAATGTATTTAAAGGAAATCGGACGCGTTGAGCTTCTGGATCCGAAAGAGGAGCCGGAAATTGCGCGGCGCATTCAGGCAGGTGATGAAGAGGCAAAGAAAAAGCTGATTTCCGCCAACCTGCGTCTGGTTGTATCCATTGCAAAAAAATATGTTGGCCGCGGTATGCTGTTTCTGGACCTGATTCAGGAAGGAAACATGGGTCTGGTTAAGGCGGTTGAGAAATTCGATTATACCAAGGGCTTTAAGTTTTCAACCTATGCGACGTGGTGGATTCGTCAGGCCATCACACGTGCCATTGCAGATCAGGCAAGAACGATCCGTATTCCGGTACATATGGTAGAAACAATCAACAAGCTGACACGTATTCAGCGTCAGCTGGTGCAGGATCTGGGAAGGGATCCCTCTGCAGAGGAAATCGCAGCAAAGATGGAAAACATCTCTCCGGAAAAAGTGCGTGAAATTCAGAAGATCGCACTGGAACCGGTATCTCTGGAAACACCGATCGGTGAAGAGGACGATTCTCATCTGGGTGATTTCATCGAGGACAAGGAAGCTTTATCACCGGATGAATATGCCAATAATCAGCTGCTGAAAGATGAAATCAACACGGTGCTGCAGGGTCTGACCGAGCGTGAGGAAAAGGTATTGCGTCTGCGTTTCGGTTTATATGATGGAAGAACCCGTACACTGGAGGAGGTTGGAAAGGAATTCAACGTTACCCGTGAACGAATCCGTCAGATTGAGGCAAAGGCACTGCGTAAGCTGAAGCATCCTACACGCTCCAAGCGTCTGAAGGATTTCGTCGATAAGCCATAATGAAGCTGAGTACACGATTACATACGATTTTTGATATGGTACAGCCCTGTGGCGTTGCTGCGGATATCGGCTGTGATCATGGACTGCTTCCTATCGCTCTTATACAGGCGGGAAAATGTGCACATGTGTATGCGTGCGATGTGCGAAAGGGACCGCTGTCACGGGCACAGGAAGCAATCAGACAGTACGGTCTGCAGAATTCTATCACCACAAAGCTGTGTGACGGTCTGCAGGGGCTAGAGGATGATGTGGAGGTTGTCGTAATTGCCGGTATGGGATATGACACCATTTGCAGTATTCTTATGAAAGGTGACAAGCAGCTGAAACATTATAAGCAGATAATTCTGCAATGCAATACACATGTCGAAGATATGCGCCGCTGGCTGCATCAAAACGGTTTCACAATCGATGCGGAGCAGCTCGTAAAGGATCATCACTATTATCAGATGCTTTCTATACATAAAGAGCCTTCTGCTATGCGGGAAGACCAGTATCTATTCGGCGTGTATCTGGATCAGCATCCATTGTTTAAAGAATATTGGACATATATTCTGGAAAAACAGAAAAAGATTGTGCAGCACACACAGCCGCATCATGATGGATATGCTGTTGCTGTTGAGAAAATCAAAAAAATTGAAAAAAAGCTGAAGGAGCTGGATTAAACACCGGCTCCTTTTTATTTGTTGCAGGTGCTATCGGGGCAGTATGTAATACATGGCAATCAAAGCTGCTAGGAATAGGGATTGTTTGGATGCGGTGGTTTCTGATATAATATTTACTGGAAAGAAGTGAGTATATGGAACTTTGGGATCTGTATGACGCTCAACGGCAGCCGATGAATAAGCTGCAGATGCGGGGAAAACCAATACCGGAAGGCTGTTATCATATCGTTGTTTTCATTTGGACATTCACCTATGACGGCAAACTGCTGTTGACAAAGCGGGATGCCTGCAAGCCTGGCGGTTTGCTCTGGGAGGTTACAGGCGGCTCTGTATTGCATGGAGAAAGCTCGCAGGAGGGGGCAAAGCGGGAGCTGTATGAGGAGACCGGCATCTCCTGCAGAGTGGAACAGCTGCAAAAATTGCATAACAAGGTAAAGGGGCAGGGGATTTACGACCATTACCTGCTGCAGTATCCGGTAGAGCTGGACAAGCTGCAGCTGCAGGAAAAGGAGACCATCGATGCCATGCTGGTTGATCAATCCACATTCGAGGACATGATGCGGGTTCATATTCTGACACATCCGCTGCAGCTTTGGTATCATGAGCTGAAGGATACGCTTGCAGTTTACTTTCAAAAAAACAGATAGCGGCTGGTATGAAGGGGTGTCCTTGTCTATGTGATGTATCGTGAATAATCAGATGATAGCATATGCGTACGGCAAAGTAAGACAGCATTATCATCAAACAACAGGAACCGGCGTTACGGTAGGAAACGCAAGCAGGAAAAAAAGGCAGACATCCGCAATCGTCTACCTTTTTTCGTGCTATTTACTTACTATCCAGTTCTGTTTTATGACAATATTTCAGACAGTCTTATCTGCGGCTTACATTTCCCCGGCGCATAATCCTCCAGATAAGCGATAACCTGTGCTGTCAGATACGTTGGCGTACTAGCACCAGAGGTTACCGCCACACGCTTTGCATTGCATAGCTGCTCATCCTGAACATCCTTTACATCATCAATCAGATATACCTGATGAATACCCTGATCACGGGCAATCTGCGCGAGACGGTTGGAGTTGTTGGAATACCTGTCACCAACCACATATAATACATCGATTTGCTTATCCTTCAAATCGGCAACAGCCTGCTGGCGTATACGGGTTGCGTTACAGATTTCTTCACAAAATACAGCCTTCGGATACCGTTCACGAATTGCCTCAAACAGTGCTTCAATATCAAAAATGGACATGGTCGTCTGATTGGTGACAAACACATGTGCCAAGGGAGGCAGAGCGTCCAGATCCTGTTGCGTACTGATCAGGTGCACCTTCTCACTAAGCGATAAAACGGCCTCTGCCTCTGGATGACGCGGCTTTCCGATATACAGGACATCACAGCCGTTTTTCAGCTGCTCCATAACAATATCCTGTGTTTTGACCACATCCGGACAGCTCGCATCAACACATTGAAGTCCCTTGCGAAGTGCCTTTTCCTTTACTGCCGGGGAGATACCGTGTGCGGTAAATATGACGATTCCTTCTTCAATTTCATCAAGCAGCTCCAGTCTGGTTTTATTTTTATCATCAACGGGATAAATATGCAATTCCTTCAGTGCCTGCATAACATAGGAATTATGCACGAGCATTCCCAGAACATAAATCGGGGTATCCGGATGCTCCTGTGCTGTTTTCTTCGCGATAAGAATGGCATTGATAACACCCTTGCAATATCCACGTGGTACGACCTTTATAACTTCCATGTACTTCACCTCAGATATCATTATACAGGAAAAGCCCGGTACATGCATAGAATTTTGCCGCAGAATATG
This sequence comes from Clostridium sp. DFI.1.208, assembly GCF_024463855.1. Lineage (NCBI taxonomy): Bacteria > Bacillati > Bacillota > Clostridia > Eubacteriales > Clostridiaceae > Clostridium > Clostridium sp. DFI.1.208. The sequence goes on from NZ_JANGCA010000001.1 coordinate 38,545, forward strand.
CCATAATAAGCGTATACGATACACTAGGTAACAGAAAAAGAGCGCACGTGTTACAGAAAAAAGAAATTGTTTTACAACTTTCAGATTTCCTGTATAATAAAGAAGCTGCTTATTTGTATAAGGAGGTATTTATGAGCAAATATACGGATTACAACTTTCGTGAGGCCACGAAAACATTTATAAACCTGGAAGGCTTCAAAGAGCCTACACCGATCCAGCAGGCGGTGATCCCGCTGGCATGCAAGGGAAGAAACATCATTGGTATTTCCGATACCGGTACCGGAAAAACACATTCCTTTCTGATTCCGATTATGGAGAGGGTGGACAGCAGTCAGTCTGTGATTCAGGCAGTTATCACGGCGCCGACCAGAGAGCTTGCCTTACAGATTTATAACCGCTGTGAAAAGATGAGTGAAGCAGACCCTAAGCTTCGCATCCGTCTGATTACCGGCGGAATGGAAAAATCCAGAATGAACGAACAGCTGAAGGTACAGCCGCATATTGTTGTAGGAACACCAGGGCGTATCAAGGACCTGTTTTTACAGGAACAGACCCTGCGTGTGGATACCGCTGATATCATGGTTGTCGATGAAGCGGATATGACACTGGAGTTTGGTTTTCTGGAGGATGTGGATGCGATTGCCGGAAAAATGAAAAAGAATTTACAAATGATGAGCTTTTCTGCGACGATTCCGGTTGCATTACAGCAGTTTTTAAAGAAATATATGGATAATCCAAGTACGGTGCATATTCAGGAGCAGAGCGATTTTCATCCGAAAATCGAGCACGTGCTGATACCGTGTCAGGAAAAGAGCTATGAAGAAAAGCTGATGGAGCTGTTAGCGACCTTTACACCCTATGTATGTCTGATTTTCGCAAACACGAGAACGCAGGCCGCAAGTGTTGCCGGCATGATGCGGGATGCCGGGTACGGTATTATCGAGCTGCACGGGGATTTGACACCGCGAGAGCGTACAAAGGCGATGAAGGATTTGGTAAATATACAGAAATCCTATGTGGTAGCGACGGATATCGCTGCGCGCGGTATTGATATTGAAGGAATTTCCCATGTCGTTTCTCTGGGCTTTCCAAAGGAGCTGGATTACTATATTCATCGAAGCGGACGTACCGGTCGTGCCGGTCGGGATGGTATTTGCTATGCTTTATATAAAAAGCAGGATGATGCCATGATTCGCTCTCTGGAGGTTAAGGGAATCGGCTTTAAGCATCGCAACCTGAAAAACGGTACCTGGAGTGAGCTGGAGCCGCTGCATCGCAAAAAGGTCAAAAAGGATGATCCGCTGGAAAAGGAAATTTCTAAAATCGTTTCCAAAAAGAAGAAAAAGGTGAAGCCGGGCTATAAGGTGAAACGGAAACAGGAAGTAGAAAAGCTGAAGCGTAAGGCACGCCGTCAGATGATTCAGGAGGATATCCAGCGACAGAAAAAGGAACGCGCAAAGCAAAAGGTCATGGAGAAACGGGGTGGGCAGGAATGAAGCTAGGCTGTCATGTCTCCATGTCTGCGCCGGACTATGTGCTGGGATCGGTAAAAGAGGCGATCAGTTATGGCGCCAATGCGTTTATGCTATATACCGGTGCACCGCAGAATACACGACGCAAAGCAATGCAGGAACTGAAAATAGAGGAAGCGCACAGACTGATGAAGGAGCATGGTATTGACGAAAGCAGTATGATAGTGCATGCTCCCTATATCATCAACCTGGCAAATTGTATCCGTGAGGAAACCTTTGCGCTGGGCGTGGAGTTTTTACAAAAGGAAATAGCGCGCGTACAGGCGCTGCATGCAACGGTTCTGGTGCTGCATCCCGGAAGTCATGTAAAGGCCGGAGAAGAAGAAGGTCTCAAGAAGATCGTTGAGGGATTGAATCTGGCAATGCAGGATGTACAGGATGTTCAGATTTCCATTGAAACGATGGCTGGCAAGGGCAGTGAAATCGGTTATAGCTTTGCGCATATCCGTTATCTGATGGATCATGCAAAATACGGTGATCGTCTGCGCGTCTGTCTGGATACCTGTCATATTCATGATGCTGGCTATGATCTGTCCGACTTTGATAAAGTGCTGGATGAATTTGACGCTGTCATCGGTCTGGAACGTCTGGCCTGTATGCATATCAATGATTCCAAAAATGTACAGGGAGCTCGTAAGGACCGGCATGCGAATATCGGCTTTGGCGAAATCGGTTTTGAAAAGCTGAATGCCATTGTACATAATGAACGTGTAAAGGATGTTGTAAAGATTTTGGAAACACCATATGTCGAGGATCATCCGCCATATCGTCAAGAAATCGCCATGCTGAGAAGCGGTGTGTTTGATGAACAGATTATGGAGAAAATCAAAGCGGGCATCTGATATGGAAATATGTGAATTGGATATTGCCGCATATCGTGGAAAAGCCTTAAAGGTTCGATACACGACATCGTATGTTTATGAAGCAGTTGTCAATCAGAACGCAGCATGCTTTGGCGTAATGTTTCAGCGCACGGCTTTACCAAAGCCGTTGTCCTGCGGCTTTGATGATATATGGGGCAGTGAATGGCTAACTAAGCCGGAGCTGTATGGCGAATGTGTGGATGGACAGATTGTCGGGCTGTTGGAAATCTGCATGGAGGATTGGTCGCAGAGACTGCGCATTTCCAACTTGTTTGTAGAGCCCGCCGATCGGGGAAGAGGCTGTGCTACCCGTTTGCTGGAGCATGCCATACAAGTAGCAAGACAGCGCGACATCCGCTGCGTTCTGTTGGAAACGCAGTCCTGTAATGATCCTGCAATACAATGCTATCTGCGCAGCGGCTTTGTGTTTCTGGGCTGTGATTTGAGTGTTGGGAGCAATCAGGATATACAAAGAAAAAATGTCCGTATAGAAATGGGCTATTATCTGTAATTGATTGATTGTTAAAGCATGGAATGGAAGCAGAACAAAAGTAAACAGCAAGGGCAGTACATCCTTTTCAACACACTTTAAGGCTTCCTGCTTTTCAAATACAAATATCTATAAAAGGAATTTTCTTTATATGAAAAGAAAAGAAACTGGGGCATTGTCTGTTATGGATGACATAAAAAAGAATTCAGAAGTTACCGGTTATGATTGGTAACCCTGAATTCTTTTACTTTCTCTACAAGGTCCGATGGATAATGCCATGCATTGCGTCTAAAAATCTCATCAGCTGTGTTCTTTTTCAAACGCTAAAATTTCTTCCTTCAGCCGTGCTACCATCTGTTCCTGCGGCAGCTTTTCAATAATCTCTCCCTTTTTGATGAGCAAGCCCTCGTTGCGGCCGCCGGCAATCGCGATATCCGCATGCTTCGCTTCTCCGGGTCCATTTACTGCACAGCCCATAATCGCCACATTTACATCACAGTTTATGGTCTGCAGGAAGGCTTCCATTTCATTTACAACCGGCTGCATATCCCATGCTGTTCTGCCGCAGGTCGGGCAGGCAATCAAATTCGGCGTGTTTTTCAATAAACCGCAGCATTTCAACAGCTGCTTGACGATCGTTATTTCATTCACCGGATCCCCATTCACACTGATGCGAATCGTATCACCGATGCCCTCATTTAATAATGTTCCCAGTGCCATGCTGCTTTTGATTGCACTGCCGATGAAGGTACCCGCCTCCGTTACGCCAAGATGCAGCGGATAGGGGAAGGCAGTGGATGCCATGCGATAGGCATCGATACAAAGCAGTGGATCACTGGATTTAAAAGACAGGCAGATGTCATGGAAGTCCAGCTCCTCTAAAATCTGCACATGGCGCTGTGCGCTTTCCATCATGCCCTCAGCGGTAGGTCTGCCATACTTTTCATGAATATCCTTTTCCAGAGAACCGCTGTTAATGCCAATGCGAATCGGTATATGGTGTTCCTTGCATACCGCCACGACAGCTTTCACATTTTCTTTACTGCCGATATTTCCCGGATTCAGACGTATCTTATCAATACCGGCCTTTACCGCAGCGATGGCCAGTCGATAGTCATAATGGATATCCGCAACAAGCGGGATATGTGTACGCTTTCTGATTTCTGTGATGGCAGCTGCATCCGCTTCATCAATGATAGCCATGCGCACCAGCTCACAGCCAACCTGTTCCAGCTGTAAAATCTGTGCCACGGTGGCTTCTATGTCACTTGTTCTTGTATTGCACATGGACTGAATAAGGACTTTATTCTGTCCGCCGATTGTTATATTACGTACCTGAATGCTTCTTGTTTCCGTTCTTTTCATGTCGTTTCACCTCATGCCTTCATTATAGCAGAAGTCGCTTGCGAAAAGCAATCCACTGCCCCATTACGAAAATCTTACAAATTTTCAAATGTATGGAATCACTATTTTGTTTATGGTATACTAATGGGCAGGAGGTGTGCGCATGATACGAAACCCTTTTCGAGATCTTGATCAAAAAAAATTAAGCAGAAGCTCTGATGTTCTGAAGACGCAGAACGATTATTTTAAAATCGTAAACAGGCGCATCTTTATTTTCGGTATTATCATTTGTCTGATTTTTGCCGTTGTTTCTGTACGGCTGGTCTTCCTGCAGATAAGAAATCAGGAGGACTATGCAGCGAAGCTGGAAAATTACTCATCGCAAAAGCAGACGGACAGTACGGCGCGCGGGGAGATGGTGGATCGAAACGGAAAGGTCATTGCAAAGACCGTTTCCTCACATAATATTGTCTACTTTCCTCCAAAGGATACAACAAGCGAGGAGCAGTGGAAGCTGGCTCAGACCTTTGCCAAGGATTTTAAGGTGGATCACAAGGGTATGACAAATTCGGATTATCAGGATTTGTATATGTTTTTACATAAGGATGAAAAAGGAAATAAGGACTCCGGTCAGAATCTGTTGTCTGAACAGGAGAAGAAAACACTGACAGCAGAGGAGCAGGAAAAGAAAATCAGAAGCCGGATCACGATGAAAATGGTGGATGAGCTGGCGGATGATGATACGAAGGATGCATTTTCTGTATATCTGTCTATGCGCAAGCTGCCCAACAATCAGAATAAGGTGATTCTGGAGGATGTGGACAGTGATAGTGTCGCAAAGCTGATGGAAAACAAAGATAAATACCGGGGCTTTGATGTTAATCTCGGCTCCTGGAAGCGGGAATATCCATATAAGGATACGCTACGTGATGTGCTGGGAAGTATTACGACCTCTAAGCAGGGTGTACCCTCCGAGCTTCGCTCCTATTATGAAGCGATGGGGTATTCGCTGACGGATCGTGTCGGGCAAAGCGGTCTGGAAAAGCAGTATGAAGATTTACTGAGCGGTACACCGAGAGTCAGTGAGATATCGTATGATTCCGATGGTACAGCCATTATGAATGAGACAAGTAGTGGCAAGAACGGTTATGATTTGCATCTTACCATCGATGTGGAGCTACAGAAAAAGGTTGATGACATTCTGGAGGATACATTAAAGAAATATGCAGGTACAGCCGGTCGTGAAAAATTCAAAAAAGCGATTGTTGTCCTCATGAATCCACAGACCGGTGAGATTTATGCGATGAGCGGTAAATATCTGGATGAGGATGGGAAAATACAGAATTATTCGAGTGGAGCGTATTTGGATGCCTTTGCGTCCGGTTCCGTTGTGAAGGGTGCTACGGTGTATATGATGCTGGATCAGGGAATTCAGACGCGCTATAGTACCGAGCAGGATGAGCAAATGAAAATAGCGGGAACACCATTTAAGCGATCGTTCAACACATATGGTACTGTGAATTCTATTCGAGCACTAGCGGTATCTAGTAACGTTTATATGTTTAAGTCTGTTATAAAATTAGCTGGTGGTAATTATGTATATAATCAGCCGTTGGGCATCACAAATGAGATGGCGCAGGAAACCTTCAAGCTAATGCGGAATTATTATTCCATGTTTGGTCTTGGTACAAAAACAGGACTGGATGTCCCAAATGAAGCACAAGGCTTTACAGGGAATACTATGAATCCTGGATTATTACTAGATTATTCCATCGGGCAGTATGATAACTATACGCCGATTCAGCTTGTGCAGTATGCGGCAACCATCGCCAATGGCGGTAAAAAGGTACAGCCGAAGCTGGTTAATACGGCAACAGAAGTAAATACAGATTATACAGTATACGAAAATAAAACGCAGGTGTTGTCAGCATTACCGGGAAGCAAGGAGGATTTGGAAACAATCCAGATGGGCTTTCGCGAGGTGGTTGCAGGAGAGCATGCAATCGATCCTATCAAGTCATTGGATGTACAGGTAGCTGCAAAAACCGGTACTGCCGAGGTAGGAAATTATACCAATGCTTCTCTTGTCGGCTATGCGCCATATGATAAGGAAGCCAAGGTGGCATTTGCCTGTTCCGTACCGGAATCTGCAACAAATGATCAAAGCGTTGCCGGAAACCTGTGCGCCTACAATATCATGCCGGAAGTTTTAAAAGAGTTTTTCAAAAAGTATTAGCTTTTTTGTAAAGAGTATGATATAATTTTCAAGCAAGTACGAGGAGGGACAACATGAGAGATAGAATCACGTTCAAATGTTCAGAATGTGGCGAAGAAAACTACATCGGGACACGTAATAAACGTAAAAATCCAGAACGTATGCAAATTCAGAAATATTGCCCACGTTGTAACAAGAAAACTTTACATAAGGAGAAAAAATAAGAAGGGCCGACTACGGTCTTTTTTATTCGGTGGCTGACATGAAAAAGATGGATACTTTTGTTTTAGGTATGGTGCAGGTGAATACCTACCTGTTATGGGAAGAGAATCATGTACTGATTGTTGATCCCGGAAGCAAATCTCACAAGCTGCAGGAAACGATTGATTCACAAAATGGTGTTGTGGATGCGATTGTGCTGACACATGGACACTTTGATCATATTGCCGGTGTGGATGCACTTGTTAAGAAATATCACTGTCCTGTTTATATCAATGAGCTGGATATGGCGATGCTGCAGGACCCAATGCTGAACTTCTCCTATCAGGCTCCTGTTGTTGTGAACAGTCCGGTAACTAAGCTGAAGCCGGGGAAAAACAGCATCGGAGCCTTTACGCTTCAGGCAATTGACGCTCCCGGACATAGTGAGGGAAGTACCATGCTGCTGTGGGATGATAATCTGATCTGTGGAGATGTCATCTTTCAGGGCAGCATCGGACGTACGGATTTGCCGACCGGAAGCAATACCAAAATGATGCAGACGCTTCGGATGATCCGGGAAACACTGCCTTCAAATCTGAAGGTGTATCCGGGACACGGTCCGGATACGACGCTGGATATGGAATTTCGCTATAACCCATATCTGCGGTTCTGATTATGACGATCATTACGGCGACGCAGTCTCATATACGGGATATTTTGAGGCTGTATGAGGTTTTATATGCAGACATGGCAAGACTGCAGCCCTTTAGCTACTGTCGTGGCGTGCAGGACGAAGAGTTCTTAAAAACGATGATCCGGCTGGAGGATTGTGACATCCTGCTGGCAGTGGAAAATTCCTGTATTTTCGGTCTGGCACTGGTAATGAAGCAGCTGACACCGGCGGATTCCTTTGTGATTCCGCATGCATATGCCACACTGATGGATTTGGTGGTGAGCCGGGAAGCCAGAGGGCTTGGCATCGGCAATCGCCTGCTGCAGGAGGTGGAGCACTGGGCCAGAGAACGTCAGCTGGAATATGTGGAGCTAAACGTATTGCAGGAAAATCGCAGTGCGCAGAGGCTTTATGAAAAGCACGGCTACATGACAGCGGTAAAAACCATGAAAAAGAAATTAAAATGATACATTTGTAAGAAAACGGGATAATTCTCGTTTTTTTTTACCTTTTTTCAGGAAAATTTAGGAGTTTTGCAAATTTGAAACGTATAGAAGTATGTAAATAGAAAGAAGGTGAGAGTATGAAAGAAAAATTTGAACAGCTGCTGCATATGGTGGAGCGCAAGCGAGCCACCGATGTACATTTCACATTGATGCAGCACAGACTGCATGTGCAGGTACGCGGCTGGAATGGTCTGGAAACCATTCAGAACGCTGCATTTGATGAGGGCTTATTCTGTTATCTGAAGTATATCAGTAATCTGGACTTAGGAAATACCCTGCAGCCGCAAAGCGGAAATTTTCAGTATGAGTTTCGTCAGGAGCTTCTGTATTTCCGCTTCTCTTTGCTGCCGACACTTGAAAAACAGACAGCAGTACTGCGTGTGCTGAACAATCATGAGGAGATATCCTTGGAGGAGCTGAGTATGGATAGAAAACAGACGGCCAGCTTTCTGAATTGGACAAAGACAAGAAGCGGACTTATCGTGCTGAGTGGTCCCACCGGCAGCGGGAAAACGACGACCCTGCATGCGATACTAAAACGGATTGCCAAAGAAAACAGACTGCATGTCGTATCGCTGGAGGATCCAATTGAAATTTTTGATGACAGCTATTTACAGCTGCAGATCAATGAGGCAGGAGGCTTTACCTATGAGGAAGGAATCAAGGAGCTTTTGCGCCATGATCCGGATGTCATCATGATCGGAGAAATACGCGATCCAACCACAGCGCGAATGCTGCTTCGATGTGCATTGAGCGGACATCTGATTTTTACAACGATTCATGCGAAATGCTGCAGTGAGGCAATCAAGCGTCTGCTTGAATTCGGCTTGCGCAGGGAGGAGCTGTATCATACACTGAGCGCAGTTTGTGCGCAGCGTCTGTACAAGAGAAAAGGAACGCAGGAAAGGGTGTGTATTTATGAAATACTGGAACAAAATGAACTGGATGCTTACTTCCATGAGGAACAGCTGCCACAGCAGCAGCATCGTGACATCTTTCAGGAGATTCAGCTTGCTGTTTCAAAAGGAATTGTTGCACAGGAGGAAGCCGTCATCGACCTTCCACATGCGCAATGAGGAATGGCGCTATCTGCATGATCTGCTGCAGAACGGCTATCCCTATCTGGAGGCATTGCAGCTGCTGGGAAAGGATACTACAGCGATCAAAGAGGAGCTGGAGCTGGGGCACAGCATGGAGGAAATTCTGATAACACAGGGAACAGGGCGCTTTTTTGAGCATCTATCCTTCTTTTTGAAAATCACCTCCCTAAGCAAGGCAATCGACAGCTCCCTGCATCTGTATGACTTTGAACGAAATTTGCTGTCCGGCCTTTTAAAGAAAACCGCTTATCCGCTTTCCATCTTTGTGTTTGCCTATGTGATGCTACTGGTATTCAGCTCTGCAATCATTCCGCAAATGCTGCAAAGCTTTGATCAGGGGGAGAATTTTCAAGGGCTGATGCTAGGGGTCAGTCTTTTGCAGGGAGGCTGCCGGCTTATCGGTATATGCACGCTGTGTGCGCTGGCAGGTATGCTGTATCTGAGAAAGAAACCTGCCATACGTAATGCATTGGTTTTAAGAAGCCCGCGCCTATGCAAACTGGCATCCCATGTGGAATCCTATCTGTTTAGCGGTTATATGATTGAACTGCTGCAGCAGGGGATACCGACGCGAACCGCCCTGCAGTATCTGGAGCAGATACGGAAGGGGTCACTGTTCTGTGAATTACATAAGCATTTGATGAACGGCCTGCAACATGGTGAGGATATCCATTGTGTCATCGAGCGTGAGGTGCTGCTGAACGATATCTTTAAGCAGTCGTTTCGCATCGGCAGCTCTACCGGATCTTTGTGCAATATGCTGCAGAGTGGGCTGCGGCAGCAGGAACGCACATGGGAGCGTCTGCTAAAGCGCACGGCAATCGTTGTACAGTGTGTCGCATACGGCTTTGTAGGTATCGTGGTTTTACTTGTTTACCAGATCATGCTGATTCCGCTGTCAATGCTGGAACAGATGTAGAAATTGGAAAGGAAACGTAATTATGAACAATAACAAAGGTTTTACGATTCTGGAAATGATGATTGTATTATCCATTATCGCACTCGTGTTTCTGCTGACACTCCCCAATATACAGCAGAAGGAAAAAATCATACGCAGCAAGGGCTGTGAGGCACTGATTGAGGTTGCCAATGCACAGATTCTCCTGTATGAGGTAGAGAATCTCAGCCCGCCCAAAAGCATGTCCGATCTAATCAGCAAGGGGTATCTGAAGGATACACAGCGTCGCTGTCCGAATGGAGATACCATTGAAATTAGCAATGGACAGGCCGCAGTGCGATAGCGGATTCACACTGGTGGAGATGATGATTGTCCTGCTTTTGCTCTCTGTGCTGCTGCTTGTGACACCGCTGGTGAAGCGGCAGCAGCGCATCCTGCTGCGTATGGATGTGCAGCAGATTCGCGAAATCTGTACGAAGGCGCAGGCACAGGCGGTAAAGGAGCATAAACGTATCCCTATAAAGATACAGGGCAGTAAAGTATATTGTGATCGCGAGGTGTATTCCCTGCAGACCTCTACCAGCTGTTCACCAATGAGCTTTCACTATACGCCACAGGGGACTATCTCAAAGGCCTTCACATTGAACTGCCGCAGTGCAGCCTCCTCCATTCAGCTGGTGGCTCAGCTGGGAAGCGGGCGTATGGATGTCCGATAAGCGTGGGTTTGTCCTGATGGAGGCGTTGTTTCTTTTACTGATACTGGGCATTCTGGCACTGCTTTGCCTGCAGTGCGCAGGGATTACACATACGATGAATGAGAAGGGGGAGGGGTATGACAATCATGCAGTGCAGGAAGTCTATCAGAAATAACAGCGGCTTCACGCTGGTGGAGATGCTGGTGGCCTTCAGCTGTGTTGCTGTTTCCTGTAGCTTGCTGATGCCACTGGTATCAACTTTGCAAAGGCTGCAAAGGCCTGTCTACTACACTGAAGACCGTCTTGCAATCTATCAGCTTCGCTTCCTGCTTGCACAAAGCAGTGAGCTGTCCCTGCAGGAGCAGACACTTTCCTTTACCTATCAGAAAAAGAAGCAGACGCTGGAATATGACCGCAGACGTCTGGTTCGTAGAAGCGGCTATGAAATCTTTCTGCAGGATGTGGATGCGCTGCAATTTCAAAAGAGAAGGGAATGCTATTATGTCACATGGGTACGAAAAGACAAACGTGAAGAAGCGCTGCTTACGTGTGAATGAGCAGGGCTTCATCAGCCTGTATGCTATGCTGCTGCTATTGATTTTCCTCTGCTTTGCCACCCTGCTTGTACAGCGTGTAGCAGCCTATGCAGCTGTACGTGGACTACGGGAGTCCTATGATCTTTTTGCAATTCACAGCTGCCGCAAGTATTTGCAGGAGGCTCATAAGCAGGATGCGGACACCGCCATAGAAACGGATCAAAGGGATGGGGAAACAGAGGAGCCACTAGATGACCAGCAGAAGGAAGAACCGCCGAAGGAATGGGAGGAGCTGTTTCAAAACACATATTTTCATTTCACAAGAGAGGAGGCATATATTGCCGTGTCCTATACGCAAAAAAATCATACCGTTCATATGCAGGTATACTTTGACCAAACAGATGGCACCATACAGGACGTTGTATATTTACAGCAGGGTGAACCACACTAGAAGAGAGGTGGTTACCATGCTGACAATCGGATTGAGCACCCTGCTGTTTCTGGCATTTGCAGGGCTTGGAAATCTGCTGCTGATTATGAATGAAACAGCCTATATGCTGGTTCCGCTGTATGCTGTGCTGCTGCTGTTTGGCAGACTGTTTTATCGCGAGGCAAACTGCAAGGCGCTGGAAGGAAAGGACTTTTTGCTGACACTGGTCATTGTCCTGCTGTTTCTTGGCTATTTTGAATGGCGTCAGGAGCTGTTTGATTTTACAATCTTCTGGTATTTGTATCTTACAACATTTTTATCCTTTATGCTGTATGCGGACAGTATCCGATTTAAAAGTCTGATGTGAAAAAATCAGACTTTTTTCATAAAAAATTTGACAAATGCGCCAAATCCTATAAAATAGAATAGGACATAAGAAAATATAAAGGAAAGGTGAATGTATTATGATCAGTTCCAATGATTTAAAACCTGGTATGACGATTCAGCAGGATGGAGAAATCTTCGTTGTGCTGGAACAGAGTCAGAATAAAACAGCTCGTTCCGCTATGGTGGTAAAGGCGAAAGTCAGAAACCTGAGAACGGGATCCAATGTAGAATTATCATGGGGCGGTGGAGACAAAATCACACCTGCGCACATTGAGAAGAAAGAAATGCAGTATCTGTATGATACAGATGATGCACTGGTATTCATGGATAATGAAACCTATGAGCAGATTGAGATTCCAAAGGATCGTCTGAAATGGGAAATGAACTTCATGAAGCCGAATGACAACGTTAATATTTCCATGTTTGAAAGTGAAATTCTCGGTGTTATCCTGCCGGATAAGGTAGCGCTGCAGATTGTGGAATGCGAGCCTGCTGTCAAGGGTGATACAGCTACTTCCGCAAGCAAGAACGCCACACTGGAATCCGGGCTGGAAATCAAGGTGCCGCTGTTCATCAATCAGGATGAAATGGTGCTGGTAAACACGTCCGATGGAAAATATTCCGGAAGAGCAAAAGACTAAAAAGCTGCCCATGCAGCTTTTCTTTTGCAAATCGTTTTCAAAAAGTATGATTTCTTAAGGATTATACGTATCCAAGAACCTTTATTTTTGTTATAATGATTGTTAGATTGGGAGGTAATCGGATGGAAAAGCTATCAAGAGTAAAAAAATATGCGGAATTGAGAAAATCCATTGAAACTGATAATAATATAGATAAAACTCTGCACACAGAGGAAAACGCTGCGCTGGAGCAGGAGGAAACCCTAAAGAAATTCGATTCATCCATCTTCAAGAAGGTGGATATCAAAGAGGATGAGGAATATACTCCGGTTCGGGAAAAGAAAGAACAGGAGCCGCTGGAGCAGCCGCCGGTAGATGATACCTTTACCAATGAATATCTGGATGATTTCATTAAGGAAGTAAGAGAATACAATATTCGCAAGGGAACCAGAGAAAGCGATAATACACAGGCTGATATTCTGTATCAGCTGAATGCGGCAAACCGTGTAAAAAGATCCCATTACATACAGGAAATTCAAGAGGAGCCACAGCCGGAGGAGACGAAGAAAACCATATTGAGCCGGGATGATATTGCCCTGCAGGTACAAAATCTGTTAAAGGAAGAGGAAGCTCCTTCCTTTGATTCAGATATGCGCTTTGCAAAGGAGCCAAAGGAAACACCTGCTGATCATGCTCAGGCGGAGGATGTTGTATATGAGGAACCGGTGGTGGAGGAAGCCCCTGTTGTGGAATCCTTTCAGCCACAGCCAGCTGCTGAGGAAGCTGTCGAGGAATATATCTCACAGCCGGAGCAAAAGCCCCAGCGTCCTGCTAAAAAAATCATTCAGCCAATCATGATGGAGGATGCGGTTGAGGATGAAGAAGAGGCGTCGGTGAAAAAGGATGCGCCGCAACAGGCGGTGCTGCATAAAAAGCTGCTGGAGGAAACACAGCAGCTGCGTGTACAAATGGATGAATATGAGGATGAGCTGACCGATCTTTCCGATGGTGTGGAGAAGACCAACAAGCTGTTGAATTTTGTATTGTGCTTTCTGATTCTGGTACTGCTGGTCATCATCGGCTTTATCGCTTACTCATTATGGAAGGCTGGAGGAATTTAGAGATGAAAATAAATATCGCTATTGACGGACCGAGTGCGGCCGGTAAAAGCACCATTGCCAAAATTCTGGCAAAGGAGCTGGGCTATTCGCATCTGGATACCGGTGCGATGTATCGCTGTGCGGCGCTTGCTTCTAAGCGGCGCGGTATCGACCCAAACGATGAAGCTGCTCTGGCAGCCATGCTGGATGAAATGAAGATTAGCTTTGATCCGGCAGGGAATGTCTATATCAATGACGAGGATGTATCCAAACAGATTCGTGTAAATGAAATATCCATGCTTACCAGCAGTATTTCTGCGCATCCTAAGGTAAGAGAGCGCCTGGTGGAGCTCCAGCAGCAGATCGCACGTGAAAAAGGCTTCATCATGGATGGCCGTGATATCGGCACGGTTGTTTTGCCGGATGCAGAACTGAAGGTCTACATGGTTGCCAGTGTCAAGGCTAGGGCGGATCGCAGATATAAGGAATATCTGGAAAAGCATGTAGAGGCGGATTATGACGAAATCTACCATGATATTGAACAGCGTGATTATCAGGACATGAACCGCAAATCCTCGCCACTGCGTAAGGCGGAGGATGCAATCGAAATTGATACGTCAAATATGACGATCGATGAGGTTGTCAAAGAAATACGCAGGAATATTCCTACCCTTTCATGATAGGAGGTGAATTCAGCGCAAGCTGAAGTCAATATATGATAAATGGAATTGTAGCCATCGTTGGTCGTCCGAATGTCGGTAAATCAACGATTTTTAACCGAATTATCGGTGAACGTAAAAGCATTGTAGAGGATACACCAGGAGTAACCAGGGATCGTATCTATGGAAAAGCGGAATGGCTGACCAGAGAATTCCGGGTGATCGACACTGGAGGTATTCAGCTGGCAGACCAGGATTTCCAGACGGAAATCAACATGCAGGTGGAAATCGCTATCGATGAGGCTGACTGCATTGTATTTGTTGTAAGTGGCAAGGATGGTCTGACACATGATGATGAATATGTCGCAAGACTGCTGCACAGAACAAAAAAACCGGTCATTCTGGCTGTCAACAAGGTGGATGATTTTGCACAGAATGATGCGATCTATGAGTTTTACAGTCTGGGACTTGGAGATCCGCTCGCCGTATCCGGTGCACATGGTATCGGGATCGGTGATGTGCTGGATGCGGTTATCCATGCGTTACCGGAAAAAGAGAAAAACGAATATGACGGCATGACAAAATTCTGTGTTATCGGTCGTCCAAACGTAGGAAAAAGCTCCCTTGTCAATGCAATTTTAAATCAGGAGCGTGTTATTGTTTCCAATATCGAGGGCACCACCAGAGATGCCATTGATACACCGTTCAAACGGGAAGGCAAGGAATATGTTGTAATTGACACTGCCGGAATCCGAAAGCGCGGCAAGGTATATGAAAACATTGAAAAATATTCTGTTTTGCGTGCCATGAGCGCCATTGAGCGTAGTGATGTCGTACTTGTTGTCATCGATGGGGAAAAAGGTATCCGTGATCAGGATAAGCACGTTGCCGGATATGCCCATGAGGCAGGTAAGGGTGTTATCATCGTATACAACAAATGGGATGCTGTAGAGAAGGACGAGCAGACCATGCATACGATTGAAAAGGAAATTCGTGCACAGTTTCTGTATTTATCCTATGCACCGATTCTGTTTGTTTCCGCATTGAAAAAGCAGCGGATCCACACGATTCTGCCAGTCATTGACGAGGTTCATGATTATTCCGTTCTGCGAATTCAAACCAATGTACTGAATGAGGTCATTATGGATGCGCAGCTGATGACACCGCCGCCAACCCACAAGGGACAGCGGCTGAAGATTTACTATGCATCTCAGGTATCGGTAGCTCCGCCGACCTTTGTTCTGTTTGTCAACGATCCGGAGCTGCTGCATTTCAGCTATAAGCGCTATCTGGAAAACAGATTGCGGGAGGCATTCGGCTTTAGCGGTACCACACTAAGAATACTTGCCAGAGAAAGAAACAGGTGATCATGTTGAAGACAGTTGTGATTGGAAGTGGAAGCTGGGGAACGGCGCTTGCACAGGTACTCGTCGACAATGCAAGAGAGGTTATCCTGTGGGGGAAGAATCCCAAAGAGATAGACGATATCAATCTGCGGCATCAAAACTCCCGCTTTTTCCCGGATGTGACGCTGCATGAAAAGCTGAAGGCGACATGTGATCTCAATATTGTTCGTGATGCAGATCTTCTTGTTTTATCCGTTCCAACCATCGCTGTCGAAGAGCTGTGTATAAAAATCGGAGCGCTTGTTGAAAAACCGGTAATCATCGTGAATACATCCAAGGGATTTCATCCGCAGACAAATGAACGCATGTCCAATGTCATCCGTCGCTTTATGCCAAAGGATAAGCTGAAAAGCGTCGTATCGCTGATTGGCCCCAGTCATGCAGAGGAGGTTGTCCTGCGCATGCTGACAACGATCTGTGCAGTATCCTTAAGTGAAGAGGATGCCTGTACTGTACAGGAGCTGTTTTCCAATGAATATCTGCGTGTTTATCGTGGGGATGATGAGGTTGGAAGTGAAATCGGGGTTGCATTGAAAAATGCCATCGCGGTTGCCAGCGGTGTGTTGAGCGGCGTTGGCTATGGGGATAATACCAAGGCTGCCCTGATTACGCGTGGGCTTGCGGAAATGATTCGCTATGGCGTCGCATTGGGCGGCAAAGCGGAAACCTTTATGGGATTGACCGGTATCGGTGATTTGATTGTGACCTGCACCAGTGTACATTCCCGAAATTTTCAGGCAGGCTATGAAATCGGAACGCATAACAGCGCCCGCTATTTCTGGGAGAACAATACCAAGACCGTGGAGGGGGTACGCACGGCCAAGGTAGTACACGAGGTAGCAAAGCTAAAGCAGATCGATATGCCGATTGTTGAAGAGATTTACCGGGTATTGTACGAGGATAAGAAACCACAGCAGTCCGCAAGGGATTTGATGCTGCGGGATTTAAAACATGAAATGAAATAATGATGCTGAAAAGGCGTCATTTTTTTGTGTTTTATGGATTTTAAGCGTGGGAATATGCTATAATAAAAAACGCTAGTCATCTACCTGTACTGGAGGAATCATCATGTAGATGAGAACTGCTTTATGCGAAAAAGGATACGAGAAGATCGTTTCACATAGAACTATAGGAGGAAGCTGTATGACGAATTATGTCAATGAAATACAAAGGCGGAGAACCTTCGCCATCATATCACACCCGGATGCCGGAAAAACAACGCTGACGGAGAAGCTGCTGCTGTATGGCGGGGCGATACTTTCTGCCGGAAGTGTAAAGGGAAAAAAAGCAAACAAGCATGCGGTCAGCGACTGGATGGAAATCGAAAAACAAAGAGGAATTTCCGTCACAAGCTCTGTGCTGCAGTTTGAATATAATGATTTCTGTATCAATATTCTGGATACCCCGGGTCACCAGGATTTCTCGGAGGATACCTATCGTACCCTGATGGCCGCAGATTCTGCCGTCATGGTGATCGATGCTTCCAAGGGTGTTGAGGCACAGACGAAAAAGCTGTTCAAGGTATGTCTGCTGCGCAAGATTCCGGTATTTACCTTTATCAACAAAATGGATCGTGCTGCTATGAACCCGTTTGAGCTGCTGGAGCATATCGAAAGCGAGCTGGGAATCGCGACTTATGCTATGAACTGGCCAATCGGTTCCGGAAAAGAATTCAAGGGCGTTTATGAACGTGATCATCATCGGATCATCGCCTTTCATGGAGGCGATCACGGACAGAAGGCTGCTGAGGTAAGCGAAGGTACGCTGGAGGATGAAACCTTTCGTTCGATACTGGGTGACCATTTCTTTGAACAGCTGCGTGAGGATAGTGAGCTGCTGGATATCGCCAGCACCGAATTTGATCAGGAGCTCATTTCAAGGGGCGAGCTGACGCCGGTATTCTTCGGTAGTGCACTGACGAACTTCGGTGTGGAACCATTCCTTTCTCATTTTCTGGATATGACAACCTCTCCGCTGCCAAGAGAGTCCTCACAGGGCGAAATTGATCCGATGGATGAGCGCTTTTCTGCCTTTGTCTTTAAGATTCAGGCAAACATGAACAAGGCACATCGTGACCGTATTGCTTTTATGCGTATCTGTTCCGGACGCTTTGAAAAGGGAATGGAGGTTATGCATATGCAGCAAAACCGTAAAATTAAGCTTTCACAGCCACAGCAGTTTATGGCACAGGATCGCGAAATTGTCGAAGAGGCATATGCGGGAGATGTGATCGGTGTATTCGATCCGGGAATTTTCTCCATAGGAGACACGCTGTGTGATCCCTCGATGAAGTTTGAATTCAAAAAGATACCTACCTTTGCTCCAGAGCATTTTGCCCGTGTTACGCAAAAGGATACTATGAAGAGAAAGCAATTTACTAAGGGAATTACGCAGATTGCACAGGAAGGTGCCATTCAGGTATTTCAGGAAATCAATATCGGAATGGAGGAAATCATCGTCGGAGGTGTCGGCGTGCTGCAGTTTGAGGTGCTGGAACAGCGCTTGAAAAGTGAATACAATGTGGATATCAAGCTTGAAATCCTGCCCTTCCAGTGCGTTCGCTGGATTGATGATCAGTCATTAGATCCAAATACGCTGAATCTTACCAGTGATTCCAAGCGTGTACGTGATTTAAAGGGTAGAAATCTGATTATCTTCATGAACAACTGGGGCATCAAGTGGGCACTGGAACAAAACAAGGGTCTGACACTGAGTGATGTGGGTACTGCCGAGTAAATACAAAATACATAATCAGCAAGCATTTACCTAACAGGAGGACTGCCGAAATCGATGGCTTCGGCTCTTCCTTTTTTTTGAAGTACCTTTTTCAGGGAATGCTGTATGGTATTGACAGAAACGGGTATCCTAACTGACAGTGAGGTGTAAGCTATATGCATGATGAAGATATCGTATGTACCTGTATGAGTGTCTCTGTTCGTGATATCAAAACAGCGATTGAGGCAGGGGCTTCCAGCTTTCAGGAGGTGCAGGATGCTACCGGAGCAGGAACCGTCTGCGGCGCCTGCAATGATGTCCTGGAAGGCGTTGTTGAGCAATTACTGAGAAACAGATGAAATCCGTCTGTTTTTCTTTTTCTTCTTTTGTCTGTTTAGGCATAAAGTGCTTCCATTCATCATAAGTTTAGAATGACTAAGGGAGGACAAACAATGAATACCACAGAGATTTTAAAGAATATAGCACAAAGATGCGGTGGCGATATATACTTAGGGATCGTGGGTCCTGTACGCGTCGGCAAATCAACCTTCATCAAGGAGTTTATGGAAAGAGCAGTAATTCCATATGTCAGTGATGAATTTGAAAAATCACGCATGATTGACGAACTGCCACAGGCAGGAGTTGGTAAAACGATTATGACCACCGAACCGAAATTTGTGCCGAATAATGCCGCAACAATCGAATTTGATGACGGGTTTACCGTGAATGTCCGTTTGGTGGACTGTGTAGGCTATGTCATTCCGGAAGCAAAGGGCTATAAGGATGAGGATGGAATCCGCATGGTACGCACCCCTTGGAATGATGAACCGGTACCATTCAATGAAGCTGCCAAGACCGGTACACAGAAGGTTATTCAGGATCATTCCACGATTGGCATTGTCGTGACGACGGATGGTACGATTTCCGATTTGTCACGAGAAGCCTATATTGAAGCCGAAGCAGAGGTCATTGATGAGCTCAAGGCGATTGGCAAACCGTTTATCGTCATTGTCAACAGTGCGGACGTGCATTCCCCGGCCTGCAAAGCTGTCGTTGACAAGCTTAAGGAAAAATATGAGGTGCCGGTGCTTGCAATCGCAGTAAATCATATGAGTGAGGAGGATGTTCATGATATCCTTCGGGAAGCACTGTATGAATTCCCGGTATCGGAAATCAATATCAATATGCCACAGTGGATTGCGGTATTAAGTGATGATCACTGGCTGAAGAAAAGCTTCCATGATACGATTCAGGAAAGCATGTCCAGTGTGGACCGTCTTCGCGAGGTGGAAAATATCACCGATGTGTTAAATGAAAATGAATATATCGACGGCAGCAATCTTGCCACCATTGATACAGGACAGGGAATTGTCAATGTAGACATCACAGTGAAGCCGGGGCTGTATAATGAAATTCTGAAGGAAATTATCGGCCACGAGATCAAGGATAAGGCGGAGCTGATTTCTCTGATGCAGGATTACAGCAAGGCGAAGCGGGAATATGATGCTGTAGAAAGCGCATTGAAAATGGTCAAGCAGACCGGATACGGCTTTGCGAGTGCCTCTTTGCAGGATATTCAGCTCAGTAAGCCGGAGGTTGTGAAGCAGGGAAGCCGCTATGGAGTTAAGCTGAAGGCAATCGCTCCAAGCATTCATATGATCAAGGTGGATGTGGAAAGCACCTTTGAGCCGATTATCGGCAGCAAGGAACAAAGTGAAGAGCTGATTCGTTATCTGCTGCGGGATGATGGAAATGATGATCAGAGCATCTGGGACAGCGATATCTTCGGGCGCAAGCTGTCGGATCTGATCCGGGACGGCCTCAATGCCAAGCTTTCTATGATACCGGAAGCAGCCAGAGCCAGGCTGCAGGACATTCTTACAAAACTTGTAAATAAGGGGAAAGGCAACGTGATTGCCATTGTTCTCTAGAAATATCGGCATTTGAAAACCGCAGAAACAATGGGTGTTTAAAACCATCTTTTTTTGAGAAAAATGTTGAAATATAAGCTTCCAGATGGTATCATATAGCTATGTTGGAGGTAATGAACATGAGTGAAATTTTAAATAAAAAAGCTTTAGTAGAAGTCGTTGCTGAGAAATTGGAAATGACAAAGAAAGATGCAACTGTAGCAGTAGAAACTGTTTTCGATGAAATTGCAAAGACTTTATCTGAAGGCGGAAAAGTTGATATCTCTGGTTTTGGAAAATTTGAAATCAGCGAACGTCCTGCACGTATGGGAATCAACCCTGCCACTAAGGAACCTCTTGAAATCGCCGCTTCAAAGGCGCCAAAATTCAAAGCTGCAAAAGCATTGAAGGAAGCAGTAAAATAGTAGGCTCAAAACGGATATCTGGGATCATTTACAGATATCCTTTTTTTCATATTCTCAAAGACAACGTATAAACGAAGCAGATTTCCTGCAACTTTATGCAAACTTGCTGATAATTCATATGCAGTTGTGATATAATAACTAACACATACATATAGAAAAGGAAGGATACCAATGTTTAATAACTCATATATGTCTCAGTATTTTCTGTATATTCTGGCGTTTGCAGTTGTGATGATTGCCCAGTCCCGCGTACAGGCTGCATATCACAAATATAAAGAAATTCCAAACGAACGCGGGCTGAGTGGCGAGGCTGTAGCCCGCAGAATTCTGGATATGAACAATCTTCAAAGCATCCGTGTTGAGGTAGCTAAGGGCGGCATGCTCTCTGATCATTACGATCCCGTTCATCATGTTGTGCGTCTGTCTCCCGATATCTTCTATAATGCCTCCATCGCCTCCCTCAGCGTCGCTGCACACGAGGTAGGGCATGCCATTCAGCACAAGGAGCATTATGGAGCAATCGGTTTGCGCAACCGTCTGCTGCCGATGGCAAACATCGCTTCTCAGCTTGGCTGGGTTGTGCTAGTGCTCGGCTTATTTCTTTTCGCCTCCACACCGGTTATTCTTTATGCCGGTATCGCCATGATTTGTGTCATCCTGCTGTTTCAGATTGTGACACTGCCGGTGGAATTCAATGCCAGCAGCCGCGCAGTGAAGCAGCTTGCCATGTATGGCATGATCAGTGAACATGAGCGCTACGACGTGAAAGGAATGCTTCGTGCAGCAGCGTTCACCTATGTGGCAGCAGTGCTCTCTACACTGGCACAAATCTTACGTATTCTACTCATGGTGCTAGGCAGAAGAGATGATGATTGAAAGAATCCCCTGGGGTTCTTTTTTTGTACTTTAGTTTGCATCTGAATACTTTCAAGCTTTGCAATACAAGAGAAGGCGTATGACAGACTTTTCATGACTGAGGCACAGGAGCGGACATTTGCGCATAACGCATCGTAAGGAATCAACAAATATAGCTGCACGTCGCATTGGCAATACGTCCTAGCTGGAAGCAGGCGCATATTTATATCTAGCATGCATGACGATGCTGTTTTTCGAGAAAAGCATGTGGTATAATTTAGCTAAGAAAATAGCGAATGAAAATAATAATCAGGCTTAGAAAGAGAGTCCGTCTATGGTGAAGAAATGCTTATTGATTGTGCTGATGCTGCTTTGTATGAGTGCCTGTACCAGCAAGGAGGAGAAACAGGAGCTGAATAGGGAAGAACAACAGGGGAAAGTGAATGCTCTTCTTTATATGAAGGATAAGTATGGCATCCAGCCCACGATTAAAAATATCCGTCTGGGATATGTTGATACATCACCGATTCCCAGCTTCAAACGCAAAACGGATGGGACAGCACAGGTTGAAATGATGTATCAGGGAAGAACGTTTACAGTAAAGGTATTCACAGATGAAAAAAACCAGGATGGAAGTGATGACTATCAGATACCTGATCTACAGGAGGCATACAGGCAAAGGCTTGCGGCACTGCTGAAGCTGGATACAGACCTATATATCTATACAATGGATTTTTCCTTTGTGGATGAGGATGGCTGGTATGAAGCTGATAATATGATTCCCAAGGAGAAATTGTATGAGGAAGGGAAGCTGGATGCATTTCTGACAAATGTTCAAGTCAGGGCACAGCTGTATACAATAAAGGAAAAGAAGCTGAAAACGCTCAAAGAACACCCGCAGCTGAAGAATATTGATTTTATCCTGTTGAACTTCAAATCAGAACAAGGAGCGAAGCATTATCTTCAGGCAGAGAATATATCCTACAGCAATCGCCTGGATACCATATACACCGATATTCAGAAGCAGTTTGCGGCAGATTTGAAGGATTCTGTCCTGCATACAAAGGGGGAGTACTATCATACAAGCGATACTCCACGCTATATTGGTAATATCCGGTATTATTCCTTCGATCGCAATGGTGTAGACACAGGAGATTCCATCAACCTTCGGAAGGAGAAAGTGAACCCTGCAGATTTTCAGGATATGAAAAAGAACTATAAAATTCATGCCTTCTCAGAAGCATTGACGATTGAAAAGAAAGCAGATTATACAGTCCTTTATATGCCGCAGGAGGATTTCATAACAGAGATCAAGCCCACCCAAAAGGATTCGCATGTGGTATTATGGCAAAGCTTCATCAATCGTAGAGGTGAGCGGGTAGCAAGTGAATTTTTTGATACCTCATCGACAAAAATCATGGATTATAGAGATGAGGAGGGTAACTTATATAAGAAAATTGTTCCCGCAGAGACATCTATTACATTGTGTTATGCAGAGGTCAGTGCAAAGAAAGCAGAGCAATAGCGAAAAGAATGGCAATATGTATCTTTCTATGATATGGTTAGGGTAGAGGAGAAACCATAGATTGTGAAAGGAGGAATTGCAATGGAGGCGGTTAAAACAAGGAATATGAGTGTATGTGGTGTACAGTGTGATGCTTGTGAACACTATCCAAACACCTGCTTGGGGTGTAAGGCTTTGAAAGGGAAGCCATACTGGCTGCAATATGTGGATGAAATGGATGCCTGTGATATTTATGAATGCTGCAAGCAACGCAAAAAGCTGAAGCATTGCGGACACTGCCATGAGCTGCCGTGTATTTTATATGAAGCTCAGGACCCAACAAAAAGTGAAGCGGATAACCAGAAGGATTTTCTCACACAAATGAAAAACCTTACCGAAGCACAGTAGGCTTTCATCCAAGAAGAAATCGTACTACAGAACATATCATTTAGGTATTCGTTAGTTAAAAGTGCCTGTATCCCTGCGTAATAAGGAATCTACAGACACTTTTTATTATTTTCTTAGCACTACTGGCTGTCTAGCTATAAGGTTATAGGGATACGCGTAAGGGTATTGGTGGTTAGGCGTTTGAAATTTAAAATTTAAAGAACTGGGCATCACTGCTTATTTCAGATGCGCATTCAAATCATCGATTTCTTTTCGGAAGCTATAGGAAACATACAGACGTATTGCGCCCAGAAGCAGAGCCATATTCAAAATTTGAGAAACAATCGCTTGCACATGGAGAGTATGCAGATGTCCGGCATTGCTCAAGACTAGATAAAGTCCTGTGAGTATGACAAATTCTGTTATGACGAAGCTTCGATATGTTTTGAACTCCATATATTCATTGATGAAGTAATCGGCAAGGATAAGAAGCATACATATTCCAAAATCCTTAAGCAGACTGGTAGCATCCAGAATGAGTGGTGTATTGTGAAATACAGCAGCACATGCATTGATCAGTAAGATTGCAGTGAAGCACATGCATCCATAGGGTACATAATTTTTTAAAAAGGTTTTCATATTCATCCTCCTATAATTTTTTTATCTGTTTTTTCAGATGCTCTACGTAATTTCTATTTACGAGTACTTTATCATCATTCTTCAGCAACAGCAGCAGCCGATGGTTTGCATATGATTGTACAGCCTTCAAATGCGCTGTATTTACAATCATATGCTTGCTTATCCTACAGAACGAGGTATGCTGTACAATATCCTCAATTTCACGAAGAGACATTTTGCATGACAGGGAATTCTTCTCCGTTATCAGATACGTGATTCCATCTACGGATTCAACATAGTAAATCGTCTCTATGGGAAGATAATATTCCCGATTGCTGTGATAAGCCTTTAAGGTGATGCTGTATTGCTTTATCAAATCGATCAATCCTTCTAAGCGTGGATGACATGCTGCTGTTTTGATGATGATTTCATCTTCTGCTATTGCGTCATCCTGAAGTATGGTAAGCTTCATTCTGTATTCCTCCTGTTGCTATCAGTATAAAGGGCGCGCAATATAAATGCAACGATATGCCGATAAGTTGCCCAAAGTGGTATACAAACTGCCAAATGCTTTATAAAGTACTCGTGATATGATTGATTTTGAATACATATGTATTTACAATTTACTTCGCATAATGTATATTATGTAATATTTTAAATCTAATAGAATCTGCTTATCCAATGAAATTAAAAAAGAGCAGCGAAGTCGTTGCTCCTATAATTGCCGAAATATCCTGTATTAGGTTATTCCTCAATAATCAAAGTTTCCTTTATTTCATTGGGGATGGTATCACGAACCGCCTGATAGGATTTGTTTAGAAAATACGTATAGATTGCAAGTGTTGCAGTGAGCAGCAGTAAGGCAACAGACAGAAAAGTCTTTAAAAGCTTTCTTCTGTTTAACCTCTTCATTATAATTTCTGTATCCTGCGCTTCAATATAGGAATAAACAACCGCTATCGGTGCTCCCCATTCCTCAACGATTTCCTTATAATCAGCATCCTCGATATTTTGCATAAAAGTATTTAAAAACACTTTTTCCTTTTTTGACCTATAGGGGAATAGCAATGCAATTTCCCGCTTGTATCTCTCTTTCCCTGCCATCGCTCTATGCTCCCTTCATAATCATGTCAATTGCCTGAATCCAGGCTGTATAACGCTCCTGCAGCTGAGTAAGCAAAGCTTCTCCTTTGGGCTCCAGCTTATAAATGATTTTTGTTCTGCGTCCTTCTTTGATTTCCATACCCGTTATGCACTGTTCATCTGACAGCTTATAGAGAATTGGATACAGGGTTCCCATCTTTATATCGATAATTCCTGCTGTCTGTTCCTTCAGAATGCCGGCAAGCTCATATCCATAACAGTTCCCTTGTTTCAATATCAGGAGAATCAGCATTTCCATTTTAAAAAAATTGTTTTCCTTAGCCATGACAGCATCCCCTCTTGTTCATTTATTATATATATTAGCAGCCTGCCATCCGTACCGTTTGTATTTTTGGATTTGTGTGGATCTGGCATTGTTTAGGCAGCTATATCGTTTGCATAGCATCTGCATGCAGACAATCCTTGCATGCCTCATTGTGAAAAGAGGTTGCATAACAACCTCCGTTTGAGTGATAATGGGACAAGTATTATCTCCTCGTATGCAATTATAACATTATATATTATGTTAATCAACTATTTTCTATAATATATGTATAGATTAAAATAATAGTTGGACGTATAAGAAAACCGACTCTTATAGCATATAAGAAATCGGTTTCGGACTACTGCACCTGAAGACGCTTTAGCATAGCTTCCTTTGCTTTCTGTTCCAGTGTATCATCCAATTTTTTTAAATCCTTCAGCTGAAATTCCGGGTGCTGTTTTTTCAGGCTCTTATAGATAACAAAATCAACGATTTCAGGGTTTTTTGGAAAAAGCGGACCATGCATATAGGTGCCAAGTACACTTCCGTTATAAAAGCCCTCCTGTCCACCGTCAAAGCTGTTTCCATAGCCACTGATGACTGAACCCAGCGGTGTTGCTACATTGCAGGTCTGTCCGCCGTGGTTTTCAAAGCCTACAGCAGTGACCTGTTGACCGTCCAGATTGCAGCGTATGGCGATATTGCCGATACAGCGTGTTCCATTGCTTCCGGTAGTTGTATAATAATCGAAAAATTTCAGACCCTCGATTTTTTCGTTGTCCGCACTGATATAATATTGTCCAAACAGCTGATAGCCGCCGCAGATCAATAAAACAAAGGTCCCCTGCTCCATCGCCTGCGCGATGTTTTCTCTTCTGGAAAGCAGATCGTCAATCAGCATCATCTGTTCCTTATCGGCACCACCTCCCAGAAACAGAAGGTCATAGGCACACAGGTCCTTTTGATCTCCAATGGATAAGGTGTCTATGGTAATGGAAATACCACGTTCCTCACAGCGCTTCTGTAAAACCATCATGTTTCCCTTATCACCATAGAGATCCATAATATCATGATACATCCAGCATACATTCAGCTCCATATTATGCGCCTCCTTTTTGTTCCTGCACACCCTGCGCGAGCAGCAGATTGCGCACCGGCTGTAAAGCGGTATAGGTTGCTATCACATACATCGTTTCCTTTGACTTCAGAAGTGCCGTTACTGCTTCCTTCATCTGCTCCTGAACCTCCAGCTCTCCTGTATAGCCGCCGTATTTTAAACGCAGTGCCATATCATAGCAGCGGCTTCCGGAAACAATCATGCGCTTTGTCGTCTGCTGCATAAGCTTTTCAAAAAAGGTATCATAAATCCAGGATACATCAGTTCCATCCTGTGCATTGTCATTCAAAATGATGAGGATGCTTTTTTCGTTTTCATCCTCTTCAATCACCTTCATGACCTCATTAGCACCGGTCGGGTTTTTCACCAGATTCAGCACACAGGTTTGCTCCTTATATGTAAATGCTTCATTTCGTCCATCCGGAACCTTGCTGCTTGTAAAGGCCGCTGCCGCATAGCTTGTATCCACAGCCAAAAGCTTTGCAACTGCCAGTACAGCCATGCAGTTATACATGGTATACAAACCGCCCTGTGGTGCGCTGAATGCTTTGCCTTCATAGCGGAAAATCCGCTTTGGAATGCTTTCCACCACGCCTGTTGCATCCAGCACCGGCGTCCGGTAATCACAGCCGCTGCAGTGAAATACACCGATATGAGAGTACTGATAGAATGCATACTCCAGTCTGCTTCCACAGCGCGGACAGAATTTTCCCTCACTTGCTTCCCCTGTTGTTTCGCTGCTGGAAGTGCAGCGCTCCATACCGAATGAAAGCATGGATGCTTTGGGTGCTGCATCCTGTAATCGCACTACGTTGGGATCATTTCCATTTAAAACAAGGGTTCCCTCAAAATCGGAAATCGCCTGTTCAATTTTAACAATCAGCTGCTCCATCTCCCGTGCACGATCGAGCTGATCGCGGAAAAAGTTTGTTACAACGAGCGCATCTGCTTTCAGATTTCGCATGATAAATGGAATGTTCAGCTCATCCACCTCCAAAACGATAGCATCCCCCTGCACCCGTTTACCAAGTGTTGTATGCATCAGCAAAGCCGTTGTGATACCCTCCTTCAGGTTGTCTCCCTTACGGTTGTTTACGACAGTGCGGCCCTCCTGCTCTAGCATAGCCGCTATCATATTGCTGGTTGAAGTCTTGCCGTTGGTTCCTGTCACCAGAATCAGCGGACAGTCGATGCGCAGCTTTTTCAGTATATCCGGGCACAGCTTCAGCCCAATCTGTCCCGGCAGCGAGCCGCCGCGATGAATCAGCTGCAGCATAGCACCGGCCAGTTTTGTTATCAGTATTGCAAACGTCGTCATAAATCAGCCTCCTATATATACCCCGCAGGGCAAATCGATCCATAGCATCTATCTATAGGATGTCCACTCCTGCATATGTTTAAAACACCTCTCTATTATACAGGAAAAATAGCTGTTTTGGTGAAGTTTTTCAATGGATGCACAAGAATTTTACAGGCATGCTGCAGGGGCTTGAAAAATGTTTTCAAATATCCTGCGCATTCTTGACTTGCATGAGGGGCTGACCTATAATAATATGGTAAGAAAAAAAGGCAGAATCTGCCCATTCTTGCGCTGAAGTTAAATTTAACTAGCAGGAGGAAAAGAACAAAATGAAAGAGTTAGAAATGCTGTACGAAGGTAAAGCAAAGAAAGTATTCGCAACGGAGAATCCGGATCAGGTCATCGTAGATTATAAGGATGATGCTACGGCATTCAACGGTCAGAAAAAAGGTACGATTCTCGGAAAAGGCGTTGTCAACAATAAAATGACAAACTTCCTGTTCAAAAAGCTGGAGGATAAAGGAATTCCAACACACCTGATTGAGGAACTGGACGATCGCAGAACGCTTGTTAAAAAGGTGGAAATTGTTCCTTTGGAGGTTATTATCCGTAACAAGGTTGCCGGAAGCTTCGCAAAGCGTATGGGATTGAAGGAAGGCATGGAGCTGAAATGTCCGATTCTGGAATTCAGCTATAAGGATGATGATTTAGGAGATCCAATGATCAATGATTACATGGCTCTTGCTGTCGGTATTTCCACACAGGAGGAAATCGATGAGATCACAAGGCTGGCTTTTGCTGTAAATGAAGAGCTGAAGAGCATCTTCGCAGCGGTTGATATTGAGCTGATTGACTTCAAGCTGGAGTTTGGTCGTTTTCAGGACGGTATCGTTTTAGCTGATGAAATTTCTCCGGATACCTGCCGCTTCTGGGATATTCATACGCATGATCACCTGGATAAGGATCGTTTCAGAAGAAATCTTGGCAATGTAGAGGACGCATATCAGGAAGTCTATAGAAGACTGGGAATTGAATAATCGAACAACACACGCATACATAGAAAGGATGTTTTCAGATGAACGATAAATACATAAGCCCTCTGGGACAGCGCTATGCCAGTGAAGAGATGCAGCGCATTTTCTCCAATGACAAGAAATTCCGTACATGGAGAAGGCTGTGGATTGCCCTGGCAGAAAGCGAGAAGGAGCTGGGTCTTGCTATCACACAGGAACAGATCGATGAATTAAAGGCACATGCAGAGGACATTAACTATGATGTCGCAAGAGAGCGGGAGAAAATTGTCCGTCACGATGTCATGAGCCATGTATACGCCTATGGACAGCAGTGTCCAAATGCGAAAGGAATCATTCATCTGGGCGCAACCTCCTGCTTTGTCGGTGACAATACGGATTTAATTGTCATGTACGAAGCGCTGGAGCTGGTGAAGAAGAAGCTGGTTAACGTCCTTGCCGAGCTGAAAAAGTTTGCTTTGGAGCACAAGGATCTGCCGGTGCTGGCCTTCACACATTTTCAGCCTGCACAGCCTACGACCTTAGGAAAGCGCGCTGCCATCTGGGCACAGGATCTGCTGCTGGATTATGAAGAGCTGTGCTTCCTTCTGGAAAACAAAAAGCTGCGCGGCTGTAAAGGGACAACAGGTACACAGGCAAGTTTCATGGAGCTGTTTGACAATGATGAAGCAAAGGTGAAGCAGCTGGATCAGATGGTTGCTCAAAAGATGGGATATGAAAAATCCTTTGCGGTTTCCACACAAACGTATTCTCGTAAGGTGGATTCCCGTATTCTGAATGCACTTGGATCCATTGCGCAGAGTGCACATAAATTCTCAAACGATATCCGTTTGCTTCAGAATCTGAAGGAAGTGGAGGAGCCGTTTGAAAAGGGACAAATCGGTTCCAGTGCGATGGCCTACAAGCGCAATCCAATGCGCAGTGAACGTATGGCTTCGCTGGCAAACTATGTGATTGCAGATACCTTGAATCCGGCAATTACAGCAGCTACACAGTGGTTTGAGCGTACGCTGGATGATTCTGCAAACAAGCGTATCAGCATTCCGGAGGCATTCCTTGCAGTGGATGGTATTCTGGATTTATATTTGAATATCACCGATGGTCTGGTTGTGTATCCGAAGGTTATCGAATCCCACCTGATGAAGGAGCTGCCGTTTATGGCAACGGAAATGATTCTGATGGATGCTGTTAAGGCTGGTGGTGACCGTCAGGAGCTGCATGAGCGAATCCGTGTTCACTCCATGGCTGCCGGTAGAGTTGTCAAGGAAGAGGGATTGGAAAATGATCTGCTTAATCGTATTGCTGAGGATGCGCTGTTCCCTATGAATATGGAACAGCTGAAGGCTATCATGTCTCCCATCAACTTTGTTGGACGCGCCCCAAGCCAGACGGTTGAATTTTTCAGTGAATGCATAGATCCGATTCTGGAAGCAGAAAAGGATGCGCTGGGGCTCCATGCGGAGATCAACGTATAACGGATGGACGACGTTGATTGTATCAGGGGACAGGTATAAAAAATATAAAAAAGCGAAAAGAGAAGAAATAAATCCCTAATTCAGGAGTATTATTTCTTCTTTTTTTCTGCGGCATCCATACCCCTATCCAAAGAAGAATGAAAACAGATCAGAGTCTTTTACCCCTTTTCAGATTTGCAGGAAGCGATGCCTCGTATTTGATTAGTACTTCCCTTCCCTGTTTCGATTACAGAAAACGGACATATCACACAAACAGCAGGAAGACAAGAAAACGAAGTCCTTTATGAAGAACAAAAACATTTTGCGGACTGTATGCTATGGATAAAAAAGCCTCCGCAATTCGGAGAGCTTTTGCAGGCGCTTCATACACTGCCTCATTCCTTCACCATGCCATACGCGTATCCAGCAAGCATATGAAAGAAAAGCAGACTCAGCGTGATCTGTTTGCCTTAGCATAGGCGATAAAATCGATGAATAACGGATGTGGACGGTTTGGTCTGCTTTTGAATTCCGGATGAAACTGTACACCGACATAGAAGCTATTGCTGCCACACTCTACAGCTTCCACCAGAGAACCGTCCAGTGAGGTAGCTGTGATATCCATTCCGTTTTGTATGAATTCCTCACGGAACTGATTATTAAATTCATAGCGGTGACGATGACGCTCTGAAATTTCAGTTGTCTGATAAGCGCGATACAGCTGTGTTCCTTCCTTTATTCTGGATGGATATGCACCTAAACGCATGGTACCTCCCATATCCTGTTCATCATGTTGATTCGCCATATAATGTATAATAAGATGAGAACTGTCAGGCTGAAATTCATAGGAATTGGCATCGCTGTAGCCCAGTACGCTTCTTGCAAAGGCGATTGCGGCAATCTGCATACCCAGACAGATACCGAGATAAGGGATATCATGCTCTCTGGCATAGGTGGCTGCCCGTATTTTCCCTTCAATTCCGCGCGTACCAAAGCCTCCCGGAATCAGAATGCCACTGCAATCCTGCAGCAGCTCCCGGATACTGCCATCCGTTATTTTCTCCGAATCGATCCACTTGATTCGGACCTTTACATTGTTTTTCAATCCCGCATGATACAGCGCTTCTACAACAGACAGATAGGCATCATGCAGGCGAACATATTTTCCAATCAGAGCAATCGTAACCTCTTCTTTCACATCCCCTGCATGCTCCATGAGCGCACTCCAGGAGCGCAAATCTGCCTGTGGGGCATTTATGTGAAATTTACGGCATACGACATCGTCCAGCCCCTGCTTTTGCAGCATATAGGGCACCTCGTACAGAGAAGGCATCGTTCTGTTTTCAAATACACAATCCTTCGGTATATTGCAAAACAGCGACAGCTTATCTCGAATCCCCTCCTCCAATGGTCGACTGCAGCGCGCGATGATGATATCCGGAAAGATTCCATAGGATTGCAGCTGGTTGACAGAGTGCTGGGCAGGCTTTGTCTTATGCTCCTGACTGCTTTCCAAATAAGGAATCAGTGTAACATGGAGAAAGAGGCAGTTTTCTCTGCCCTTATCCTGTGCAACCTGACGAATTGCTTCCAGAAAAGGCAGACTCTCTATATCACCAGTCGTTCCTCCGATTTCACAGATCATGATATCGGCGTTACTTTCCTTTTGTGCCTTATATATAAAATCCTTGATTTCATTGGTGATATGCGGAATAACCTGTACGGTTTCTCCCAGATATTTCCCTTCGCGTTCCTTGTTTAAGACATTCCAATATACTTTGCCACTCGTCACATTTGAGTAACGATTCAGATTTTCATCAATGAAACGCTCGTAATGACCAAGATCCAGATCCGTTTCACTTCCATCCTCAGTCACAAATACCTCACCATGCTGGTAGGGACTCATCGTTCCCGGATCGATATTGATATAGGGATCCAGCTTCATTGCACTGACCTTCAGTCCTCTTGCTTTTAATAGTCTGCCAAGGGATGCCGCACTGATACCCTTTCCCAGTCCGGATACGACACCGCCGCTTACAAATATAAATTTACTCATATATGACCTTCCTTTTTCGATTGCTTCCTTGATTGATACTACTACTGAACATACCTGCTGACCGCAATATGCAAAACAGTCAACAGAAAAAGAAACGCTGATAATGCAACGCTTTCTTAACAGTCAGGGCTACTTATATTTTTTTAACAGCTGCTCTGCCACCTGCAGCCGGCTCATCTGTGAATCCATAGCACGCTTTTCCAAATACCGGTGCGCCTGTGCTTCACTGAGCTGCTCCTGCTCCATAAGCAGACATTTTGCCCGATCGATGATTTTGATTTCTCCCAGCTTATCCTGCAGCGAGCGGTTTTTTGTACGCAAGCCGCGAAGGCGCTTTTGCGTCAAAACAGCAAAGCGTAAAACAGAGAGTAATACCGTTTTATTGACGGGCTTTGAAAATACAAAGACTCCCGCTTTTTCCATACGGTCTGTGATGATATCGAAGACCTCACTTGATACCATAAGCATGAGAGAGGCATCACTTTTTTCTGCTAAATCCTGCGGCAGAGCATAATCGGTTTCATCCGGTAGTGGGTAATTGATGATGATCATGTCAAAGGCTGTTTCCAGAGCTGTTCGGCGTGCCCTGGATGCCGTTTTGCAGGCTGTGATATTCATCCCATCCTCCATATTCAGATATTCTTTTAGAAATTCTGTGGTTTTCTCACTTGCGCTGACGAGAAGCACGTTTAACATGACCAGCCCCCCTTCCTTATATACGCAGCTGTTTTTTCTTCGCGTTCAGATAGCCTTGCAGCAGCTCGTCTTTCAAAACACGTTTCGCAAAGCTGCTGTTTTGTGCAAGCTGCAGTGCCTCCTGCAGCGAGTTGGGCAGCTCCAGCAGACCCTCATGCTGTACATAAATATTTCCATAAGCCTCTTCTGCCCTTGCTCCCTTGTCTATCCCTTCCATACCTGCCGCAATCAACAATGCCAGTGCCAAATAGGGATTACAGGAAGGATCTGGACTGCGCACCTCAATGCGCGTGCGATGCTCATCTGCTGCCGGTATGCGGATGAGTGCGGAACGGTTACTGCGGGAATAACAAATATATTTCGGTGCCTTCTCCTCCCCCAGCCGCAGATAGGATGCTGGTTCAGGATTTAAGAACAGAGTGATTTCCCGGATACGATGAAGTATTCCAGCAAGAAAAGCTTCCATGTATCGCCCATGCTCCTGAGCAAACAGATTTTCTTTGTTTTGAAACAGAGACAGATTGATGTGCAGGCCGTTCCCCGGCTGCTGCTGGAGCGGTTTCGGATGGAAGCTTGCATGCAGACCGCTGGAAAGAGCAACCATATCCACGACGTTGCGAAAGGTCATCAGATTATCGGCACAGGTCATAACCTCGTCAAAGCGGAAGTCGATTTCATTTTGACCGGGTCCCTGTTCATGATGCGAGCTTTCGGGATGAATGCCCATCTCCTCCAGAGCAAGACAGATTTCCCGGCGGACATTTTCTCCCTTATCCAGAGGAGCAATATCACAATACCCGGCCTCATCATAGGGAATCGTTGTCGGCTTTCCGTTTTCGTCACGCTCAAACAGGTAAAACTCGCATTCTGTGCCTGCCATGATCTGCACACCCTTGCCACTCACCTGCTTGATCATACGGTGCAGCAGGGAGCGCGCATCCAGAGCAAACACACTTCCGTCAGGATTTCGTATCTCACAATACATCCGGGCAACGCGCCCGATTTGCGGACGCCATGGGAGGATAGTCAGCGTGGATATATCCGGAAACAGAAATAAATCAGATGTGTGCTCCTGCGGATATCGTGATCCCTGGGAAAATCCATGGATCGCGCTTGCATCAAAACTCAAGCCATGGGCAAATACCTGCTTCAACTCCTGCGGCATGATGGAGATGTTTTTTTGTTTGCCGAACAAATCAAAAAAAGCAAGCCGAATAAATTTTACATCGTATTCCTCGATGAATTCCATAATTTCACGTTCTCTTGTCACCATATGCATCCTCCTTACTATCCTGTGTGGCATCTGATCGCTTATACGAAAAAGACGTCTACAAACCTGGAAAAGCTATGTTTTCCGCCTGTAGAACGCCTTTGTTCCGATACCAGTATTATATTACAAAAATGCTGTGCTGCTGTCAACTATTTCAGCATTTCATGAAGATAAATATTACAGTTACGCTCCGGGCCAACAGAAATCATGGAGATTCGCGTATTGCACAGCTCTTCGATGCGTCGCAGATAGATTTTGCAGTTTTCAGGCAGCTCCTCGTAGGTCTTCATCGTGGAGATATCTTCCTCCCAGCCGTCAAACTCTTCATATATCGGCTTTGCCCTCTGCAGCTCTTCCATGCTGCTTGGGATATAATCATAGCGGACACCGTCAATATCATATGCAACACACATACGTATTTTCTTCAGACCGCTCAGAATGTCCAGCTTGGTGATGACCAGATCGCTCAATCCATTGATCATAGCCGCATGACGCACAACATTCACATCCAGCCAGCCGCAGCGTCTTGGACGTCCGGTGGTTGCCCCAAACTCATGTCCCTGTTCACGCAGCCACGCCCCCATATCGTCGAACAGCTCACTCACAAACGGTCCCTCTCCGACTCTTGTGGAATACGCCTTTGCGATTCCGATGATGACATCCAGCTTCTTTGGTGAAACGCCGGCACCGGTACAAACACCGGCAGAGGTTGGCGAGGAGCTTGTCACATACGGATAGTTGCCGTAGTTGATATCCAGCATGGCGGCCTGTGCACCCTCAAATAACACCTGCTTCTGTGCATCCAGAGCCTGATTGATTACAATCTGTGCATTGATGATACGCGGCAGCAGTGCCTCCCGTATCTGTGCAAATTGCTTTACCAGCTCCTCATAGGAAAAGCCCGGATCCTCATATACCTTCTGAAAGGTGATGTTTTTCATATCCACTGCAAGCTTCAGCTTTTTCTTAAAGCTTTCAAAATCCTGCAAGTCTCCGATACGCAGTCCCTGACGGGAATATTTATCCGCATAGCAGGGACCGATTCCCCGCTTGGTTGTTCCGATCTTGTGATCCTTTAGACTCGCTTCAATCATCGCATCCAGCCGTACATGGTAGGGCATAATGATGTGAGAGCAATCACTGAGCTTGACATGATCTGTATTGAATCCGCGCTCCTCCAGCTGTTTGATTTCCTCCAAAAAGACAAACGGATCAACGACAACCCCTGGACCGATGATGCAGGCAGCCTTTTGCAGCACACCGCTTGGCAATAGGTGAAGCACCACCTGCTGATTCTGTTTTGTGTGTATATCCTGTACAACGACAGTATGGCCCGCATTGTTTCCTCCCTGGAAACGCACGACCGCATCCATGCGTGATCCCAGATAATCTACAACCTTGCCTTTTCCTTCATCTCCCCACTGGGTTCCGACGACTACATATCCTGGCATAAAAAATTCCTCCTAACGGGTATTTTCAAAGCAGTTTGATACTTTTAAAAAAATCCTTTACTAATATAGCACACTTCATGTAAAAAATAAACATCTTTTTTTGAAAATTGTTTCATCTAAGATGAGTGAAAGGATTTCCAGCTATATACGTAAAAACCTTGTATGGTAGGGTCACTAATCGTAGCAAAGCTCACGAAAAAAAGAAGGTGATGGCAGTCAACACCTTCCCCTTTCGTGCTGCGTTCATCATCCTTCTTTTTTATCACACTTTATGTCTGTGAAAGAATTTCATTAATCTCCCATTTTTTTGATCAGCTGATCTGCCGCAGGTGAAATCCATGCATACATCTGCTGTGCCGTTTTTGCATCGAAATCATCATCCTTGTAAATTCTGGAAATGCTATCCATCATAGGAAGCTCCGCCCATAAAGGAACCTCATTCTCTTTTACAAAATCCTCCACATTGCGATGCTGGAAAATTTCGATTCGCTTACCGCAATCCGGACAAACGACATAGCTCATATTCTCAATAATACCCAGTACCTCAACCTTGACCTGCTTGCACATGTTGATTGCCTTGGATACAATCATGGATACCATCGGCTGAGGGGTGGAGACCATGATGACACCGCTGACCGGTAAGCTCTGCAGCACAGTCAGTGCAACATCACCGGTTCCTGGAGGCATGTCGATGAACAGATAGTCCAGTTCCTCCCATACGACGTCTGTCCAGAACTGCTTGACTGCATTCGCTACAATCGGGCCACGCCATACGACCGGCTGGTTTTCATCCTCCATCAGAAAATTCAGGGACATGACCTTGATACCATCCTTATCCACAACCGGCTCAATAGCATCATTCGTACCAAATGCCTGTGCATGCTCCAATCCCATCAGTCGTGGAATGCTCGGCCCTGTAATATCCGCATCCATAATTCCGACACGGAAGCCTCTTCTGGCCATTTCCTTTGCCATCAGTACACTCATACTGGATTTTCCTACACCGCCCTTGCCGCTCATCACACCGATGACGTGACGGATTTTATTACGTTCATTATTCTGGATGCCGCAGCTGTCAGCCTGCTTGCCGCAGGTTCCCTTGCTGGGACATGATGTACAGTTACTCATATTCAGCTCTCCTTATATTATCCTGTATAACCTATCTTATTTTACATCTTTTTGTGTTGTTTTCCAATGGTTTCGCTTCACTTTTTACGTGAAATGAAAGGTATAAGCTGCAGGTAAGCAATCAACCAAGGCATAAGCCCATGTATTATCATGCTCACAGGCAAAGCCTAGCTTATCATACCCCTTTGCTTATAACCACTTTATGTAACAATCGTTCTTTTAGGCTTTATGATTTTCACAGCGCTATACAGCAGCTCATAAGCTAACATTTCACCAAGAATCGAGATTCCAAGCAAAGCCTTAAGAGCATCCAATGTCTCCATGAACGCTAGGAAGTGATTGCTGCTGCAACCATCTACATATGTATCCAAACCGCTTCCTCGCCCGGCTGCACGAGATGTTTCTGCCAACCCATGCCGTGCAAGAACGAGAGGAAATGAAACATAGCACTCTTCCCATTTCGTAGATAGCATGTACAAAATCTTTAGCGTTATCATTTCTTTTTTTTAACGGAGCGGGGATGGTATTGATCGATAGCTTCCTTCAGCCGTCGATTCTGGACATGGGTATAAATCTGTGTAGTTGCAATGTCGCTATGTCCCAGCAGTTCCTGAACAACACGCAAATCTGCCCCGCCATCCAGCAGATGTGTCGCAAAGCTATGACGAAAGCTGTGTGCAGACAGGCGCTCATCCAGCCCCAATTCCTGCAGGCGCTGCTTGATCAGCGTATGAACATACTGCCGTGTCAGGACATTTCCTCTGCTGTTTAGGAAAACACGTGTACTTTTCCGTTTTTCCCATGTGGGACGAATTTGTGTCAGATACGCACGCAGCGCACGAACGCAGCGTGTGTGCATGGGCACCATGCGCTCCTTATCCCCTTTACCGATCACCCGCAGATATCCCTGCTCCAGATGTACCTGGTTGATTCGCAGATCACAAACCTCACTGACACGCAGACCGCAGCCATACAGCAGCTCCAGAATTGCCTTCTGATACAGACCTTGCGCATCCTGTCCAAAGCTGTCCAGCAGCAGCTCGATATCATGCGGATTGAAATACAGCGGCAGCTTCTGTTGTTTTTTTCCTCCCCGCAGATGGATGGAAGGATCAAGAATCGAGGGATAATTCATCGAGATATAGCGATGAAACATGTGGATGCTGGTCAGCATATGATTGACACTGCTGCGCTTGTAGCACAGTCCTTCCTCGTGGCCTTTCCCCTGCTCCATATCGGATAAAAAGCATTGAATATCCTGTGGCAGAATATCCTCTATTTCCTTTTTCCCCTGCTTTTGCAGCCAGCTGTGGTATTCCTGTAAATTCTGTGTATAGGAATGAATCGTCGCCAGAGATTTCTGATCGACCGCCTGTATGTAATGCAGATAGTCCTGCAGAGCCTCCTGTAGCTTCATCGCTGTATGATTTGCGGCAACAACACATGGGCGTTTACCTTGCCATCCTTTACCGCCTCCACCAATACACTGACTGCTTCCTCCCTGTTGACATCGTAGACAAACTGTAGCGTGCGAATTTCCAGACGATGCTGTTTCAGGGTATAGGCAATTTCCGAGATGCGGGACGCCCGGTGCACCATATAGAAGCGTCCCTTTTCATCCAGCAGCTCACTGACCCGCTGACACAGGGTCTCTAGCGTAAGGAAGCGTTCATGGCGCGCCATCTGAAGACTTTGTGATTCATTGAGATTGCTTTCCTGATCCACCTTAAAATATGGCGGATTGCAGACGATGACATCTACCTTTTCCAAAGCAGCCTCGCAAATATCCTGAGCAATAAGCGCTACATTTGTTATGTGATGATGCTGCATGTTTTTTTCTGCGACTGCAATAGCCTCCTTCTGGATATCGATACCATACAGATATGCGGGGGCATAGCGATGTGCCGCAATCAGCAATGCGCCGTTGTTTGTACCGATATCCAGTACCCGTTCCCCTTTTTTGATTCTCATAAACTGCGCCAGCAGCGCCGTGTCTGTGTTGATGCGAAACATCTGTTTATGTTGATACAGATATAGATCCGTTCCATTGATATAATCATACGTATAATCTTCCATACTGCGACCTCCCTGACCCTATTATTATAACGGAAGATCACATCAAATTAAACAGTTTTATAAATTCGATTACCAGTGTCGATTTCAGGTAGCTGCCTGCCAGGATGATCAGAAAGCAGATAAAGATATCGTTCAATACATTGTTGCCAAGCTGCTTGAAATTGAGCCGCTCCCGATTCGTTGTGGAATAGATGATATACATCGACAGCTGAATGGCGCTGGCAGAGATCAGAAAGGTCGCAATCAGATCCATCGTCACCTGTGGAAGCAGAGTCATGATAATGCCAGCGATTCCCTTCAAATGATATGTATACACAAACAGCGCACAGGAGAAGCCGATTTGCATACCCTTTGTAAATGCGATGAAGCTGATAATGGGAATTCCAATCAGGGAGGTTCCCAGAAGAAACACAAACAGAATAAACACGATACCGCTGAAAAACTGCGATACGAAGTAATCGTATTTATCAACACCGGAATCGATGGTCGTCAAATAGCTGGATAAGCTTTTGATGTCCGATACATCGATATAATTGGATACAATGATGCCCATCAGTATCCCGCAGCCGACAAGAATTGCAATAAACAGATATACATTATGGTATTTCTTGAGAAATCCATGATAGCCCTGCCTCTTTTTTAGAGGGATGTTTTTTTTCATATTGTCACCTCATTACACTATATGAAAAAAAGAAGGCAGTCTTGCTGCCAACTTATCGACAAACTTCTTCCTGCCCGCATGTAAGCTACCTGCCTATTTCTTCCCTTTGGATGGATGAATATCACTGGCACGCATCAAATGTGCGCCGGGCAGCTGTGCATTCAGCTCCTTCAATACATCCTCCACATCGTTTAACGGCTTTACCTCATGCTGAAACAAATCGATCTGATCAATCGTACGCTCTGCGGAATACAGGGATCCCAAACCGATGCCCAGATGGCGGATTTCCCTGCCGTTGTAGTGACGGTCAAACAAAAGCAGCGCATGCTCCAGCAGTACATTCGCATCATCGGTGTAGGAATGGATGTTGGTGGAACGAACGGCATTGGTAAAATCAAAATAACGGATACTGATGGATATCAGAGAACCCTTGATATGCTCTGCCCTTGCCCGCAAGCTCAACGTGATCGCCAGGCGCTTCAATACGGTTTTGACCTCCTCATAATCCGTAATATCCCGATCCAGCGTTGTGGACTGTGAGATGGACTGCACACTGGTATTAAAGGAAAGCTGCGCACTTCCATTACCGCGTGCATTCTGGATATACGTATAGGCATGCTTGCCGAGCAGCGTCATGATTTTGGACTCGTTCTCTGGATTCGCAAGATCACCAATCGTTGTGATTCCATGCTGCATCAGCAGCGGTACCGTTTTCTTTCCGATCCCCCACATGTCACTGATGGGAAGCGGCCAAAGCTTTTTTTGGACCTCCTGTTTTCGCAGAATCGTGATTCCCATCGGCTTGCGCATATCGCTTGCCATTTTTGCCAGAAATTTATTCGGAGCAACACCGATACTGCAGGGGAGCTTCAAATCTTCCAGCACGCTCTTTTGTATCTGCCATGCGAGGTCCAGCGGACGCTTATAGTCCTTGATAACATCGGTGACATCCATATAGCATTCATCGATACTGGCCGGCTCAATCAGGCTTGAAAAACGCCGCAGATATTTAAAAAAACGATTACTCAATTCCTCATACCAGCCGTAATCGCCCTGAACAACAACAAGATTTGGACACTTCTCCATTGCCATATGCAATGGCATCGCGCTGTGTACCCCGTACTTTCGGGCTTCATAGCTTGCCGTTGATACCACACTTCGCCTGTGCAGACCTGCCACAACGACCGGCTGCCCCTCCAGTGCAGAGTTTTTCAATATCTCCGCACTTGCAAAGTAGGAATTTAAATCAATATGTAAGATAACTCTTCCTGCCATAAAACTACTCCCTTGTCTTACAGTATAGTATACTGGATTTTCAGGGGAAAAGCTAGCGGAATGTCTTGATCACATTGTTTTTGTTGCGCAGTCTGTGCTCTAAGCGCAGCTTATCGGAAATCATGGCGATGAATTCGGAATTGGTCGGTTTTGCCTTGCTCGCAGATATCGTATATCCGAAGATATCATCAATCGCATCAATATTCCCTCTGTTCCATGCTACCTCGATCGCGTGTCGAATGGCTCTTTCCACACGGGATGCCGTGGTTGCATATTTCTTGGCGATTTCCGGATACAGCACCTTTGTAATCTGCCCCAGAAAGTCAACATTCAGATAGGTTTCCAGAATTGCCGTACGCAGGTACATATACCCCTTGATATGGGCAGGAATACCAATTTCATGCAACAGCTCTGTTATCTCGCTTTCCAGCTCCAGCTTCTGCAGACGCTCCTTCTCATCATCATCCAGATTGACCTTCACCACATTGCTGGCCATATGCTCCTTCCGTGTATAGCCAACGATGAAATTCAGCTTATCACACAGCTGCTCAATTTCAAAGGGCTTCATCAGAATATAATCGATACGGTAATTTTGCACACCTGCTACAATGAGATCATTTACAAACGGTGTTGTACAGATGATGTGATCCACCTGAATATGGTTCTTCTTTAAATCATGCAAAACGCTGATGCCGTCCTTCTTCGGCATGATCAGATCCAGCACAAGAACATCCAGATGCTTGCCGCGCAGCTCATTGACACACTGCTCGCCATTGGTGGCACTTCCGATGACCTGATACCCATCGCTCTTTGTGAGCGCTTCCTTCATGCTGTGGATCATCTCCATGCTATCATCCACCAAATATACATTCATTTTGTTATTCATACATTTCCTCTCTCCTTACTGACATCCATTATACGAACCTCAGGATGCAGAAATTCAGATAAAATGTCGAATGAAGAAAAGAATTTCACAAAAAGTTCCAAAAAATGAAAAAGAGCGACGAAAACGCCGTTCCTTTTGTTTCAAAGCATAACATTTGCTCAAAATATGTCGTTTTATGCGGATTTTAAGCCATATTTCTGGATTTCTGAAGCATCCATTCGACAAAGACACCATACCCATTGGAAGGGTGTGAGGTGATCACATGCGTAACAGCACCGATGATTTTACCATCCTGCACGATCGGTGATCCACTCATTCCCTGCACAATACCGTTTGATGCAGTGGACAGCCGCTCATCCGCAATCGTAAATTCAATACCCTTGACATCTGCTGTATTCTGCCGATGCACCTTTGTGATTTTAATCGTGAAGGGCTCAATCGTGTTACCCTGCAGCACGGTATACATGACAGCTTCGCCTGTATGCACCTCATCATGCTTCGCCCAGGGCAGAGCCTCCACATTGCGCAGCATGGAATCATAGTGTCCATAAATACCGATATTGGTATTTGCCAGCACATTGGCAAAGGCTGAAGAGAAATCGATCTCCGCATGCTTTTCTCCCGGTATGTTATCCTGTGCCTTCGTAATCGATACAACATTGGCCGGATACAGACTTCCCGAAGGAACCTCTGCAATCTGCTTTAAGTCGGAATCCATAATTTCATGCCCCAACGCTCCATAGGTGTTGTTGGAGGGATCATAATAGGTCAGAGTTCCAACGCCAACGATTTTATCCTTTACATACAAGCCGCTTTTGAATGAACGTGTGGAGGCATCATACGTAGTTTTCAAAGTAATCGGTATGGTGCTGGAACCGCGCCGTATTTCGACCGGTATTTCATTGACAGCCTGCTGAAAGGCAGACAGCTGCTGATACAAGTCATCCATGGAGGATATCGGCACCTGATTCACCTTAACAAGAATGTCACTGGGCTGGATCGTGCCGCTGGGGTCGTAGGTTTCCCCCTGTACGACAAACGGATAGGTACCCGTGATCATCACGCCATCATAATTCAGCTGGATACCGATGCTGTCTCCGCCCAGATACAGCTCATCACTGGCATGAATGCCGGTTGGCAGCAATAGGGACAGAGCACATAAAAAAGCAACTATTTTTTTATACAAAACGCTCACCTCCTGAAGATAGTGTGGTTCTTCGGGAGATGGTCATGTCAGTTAATTATTACCTGTTTCCTTGCACGCAAGCTCATACAGCTCTCTTGATGCGCGCAAAGCGCTGTCACTGGCACTGCCCTGTGATATCACTGCCATTTCCTGTATGCGCTCTTCCTCGCTCAGCAGACGTATCGTTGTTTCCGTATGTCCGCTTTCCTGATGCTTTTCAACAACATAATGCTGCTGGGCACAGGCCGCAACACTTGCCAGATGCGTTACGCAGAACACCTGTGTCTGCTGGGCGAGCTGACGCATTTTCTTTCCGATGGAAAAAGCAACACTGCCGCTGACGCCGGTATCAATTTCATCAAAGATGATCGTATCGATTCCCGTCAGCCTGGTGAAGACACTTTTCAACCCCAGCATGAAGCGGGAAAGTTCTCCGCCGCTGGCTGTAGCCTGTAAAGGACGCAGCCGCTCGCCGGCATTCATGGATACCAGAAAGGTGATCCTGTCGTTTCCCTGTGCATTCCCATCAAAGGGCTCCAGTGCGACGTGAAAGCGTGCATTGGGCAGCTGTAAGTCCTTTAGCTGCTGCAGAATCAGCTGCTCCAGCTCCTTCGCCTTTTTTTCACGCAGGAGATGCAGACGGGCACAATCTGCTTCATATACCTTTTTAGCCTTTTCCAGCTCTTTTTCGGATTTTGTGATAAAATCCTGACGGTGCAGAATACTGTCAATTTTCTTTTCCAGAAAGCTGCGCTTTTCCATGACTGCCGCATAGCTGCCGCCATATTTTCGCTGAATTTTGTGTATCAGAAAAATTCTTTCCTGAACTTCATGGAAGCGTTCTTCATCGAATTCCAGCTCCTCCAGATGGGTACGGACACGCGAGCATTGCTCATCCAGCGCATAGTATACATCCAAAAGCTGTGCAGCCGCGTCCGTGAAGGTTTCATCCTCCGTCAGCGGATGCAGCAGGCGATAGCTTTCGTAAATGGAAGAAATCGTCCCCTCATCCAGCAGTGCAACAGCCTGGGCAGCTGAGGAGCTCAGCTTTTCATAGGCCATCATGTGCTTTTGTTCCTGCTCCAGCTCCTCCAGCTCTTCTTCCTGCAGCTGTGCATCATCAATTTCATTCAGCTGAAAGGTCAGAAATTCCAGATCGTCCTCATTATAATCACTATGGAGTGCTTCCTCCAGTGCATCCTTCATCGAACGATAAAGCTGATAGCTTTGCTTTGTCTTTGCCAGCAAATCTTCATCCTGGGCAAAGCGATCCAGCAGCAGCTGGTGAGAAGCCGCATTACGCAGATACTGTGTGTCATGCTGGGAATGAATATCGATCAGCTGAGAAACAATCTGCTTTAAAAAGGAAACAGTCGTCGTGCGCTGATTGATCCGCGCAATGCTTCTTCCCTCCTTCGTTACCTCACGGGTAACGATCAGCAGGCCATCCTCGCTTTCATAACCGGCATCCTGCAGCAGCTGCAGCACGGGA
Organism: Clostridium sp. DFI.1.208; assembly: GCF_024463855.1. Lineage (NCBI taxonomy): Bacteria > Bacillati > Bacillota > Clostridia > Eubacteriales > Clostridiaceae > Clostridium > Clostridium sp. DFI.1.208. The sequence continues at coordinate 83,101 of NZ_JANGCA010000001.1, forward strand.
TGCTGCGCTGCAATTTCAAAAACGCCTTCAATCACTGCCCTGTCACAGCCTTCCTTGATCATGTCGCTGTTGACACGATCTCCCTTCAGAATTCCGATGGCATCCATTAACAGAGATTTTCCGGCACCGGTTTCTCCGGTAAAGGCCGACATGTTGTCATGCAGCTCCAGCTGCACCTCATCCATCAGTATGAAATTTTTCACATAGATCTGTGTAAGCATATTCTCACCTCTTTACTGTATAGTTTTTAACAATTTCCCGAATGGGAAAAACCTTATGTGCTTCCGTATGCTTTAAATGCATGACGAATTCCTTATTGCCATCCCTGCCCAGTACACTGCTGGCACACAGATGATGTACATACAAGCCGAGCGTTTTCACATAGTCACACATGGACTGTAAAACCTCGATATGCACCTTTTCATTTTTTACGATTCCATGCTTGCCGACGTTTGCTCTGCCTGCTTCAAACTGCGGCTTTACCAGGGCAACGATTTCCATATCGGCAAACTGCTCCGCCAGCACCGGCAAAATCTGCCGTATGGAGATAAAGGATACATCCATGCAGGCAAAATCCGGACGTGGATCAAACATATCCTTGTTCAGATAGCGGCAGTTGATGCCCTCCATATTGACGATGCGTGCATCGTTTTTCAGCCGTTCGAGCAGCTGATCCCTTCCAACGTCCACAGCGTAGACAAGACGTGCTCCGTTTTGCAGGCAGACATCGCTGAAGCCTCCGGTACTTGCGCCGACATCCAGAACAACGCGCCCCTTCAAATCGATAGCAAAGGGCTCCAGTACGTCATACAGCTTAAAGCCTGCGCGGGAGGCAAAGGCTGTTTCCGCCTCTTCCAGCTGAATATCCATGGATTCATCCACCGGCATACTGCATTTTTTAGCAGCCCTCCCGTTCACTAGCACTCTTCCCTCCTGTATGGCATCCTGTGCTCTTGCACGGCTGTCACACAGACCCTGCGTACTTAAATATACATCCAGTCTCATTGCTTTCCAGGCCTCAGATAGCTTGTGATGATTTCAAACAGGGTATTCATATCCAGATGCTCCAGCTTTCGCAGCTGCGGCAAAGAGCCGTGCTCTACGAAATGATCATCAATGCCCATTCGTACAAAATGCGTCGTATACTGATGGTCATTGGCGAATTCAGTGATGGCACTGGATAAGCCGCCGCACAGCATATCCGGCTCAAAGATGATCACCGGCTGATCCTCCTCACAGACAGAGGTTAGCAGTTCCTCATCCAGCGGCTTAAAGAAGCGTGCATTGATTACCCGAATCGGCAGCTGATTCACTTTTGCCTTGGAAATGATGCGATCCACATCGGGTCCGTAGGTGATGATCGTTAGCTCATAATCCTCACGAATCACAGTCTGTGTCCAGCTTCCCGATGATATATACGTATACTGCTTTACAGGCTGATAGGATACATTTCCTCTAGGATAGCGTATCGCATAGGGATGGTCGTTCTGCGCAAACGCAGAATACAGCAGATTCTGTGCTTCCAGCGCATCCTTGGGCTGGGCCAGTATCATATTTGGAATGGGCCGCAGCATGGCGATATCGAAAACACCGTGATGCGTTTCACCATCCTCACCGACCAGCGAGCAGCGATCGATACCGATGACAACCGGCAGCTGCATACGTGCCACATCGTGACTGATCTGGTCATAGGCTCTTTGCAGGAAGGAGGAATACACAGAGATAAACGGACGAATATCCTGCGTACAAAGCCCTGCCGCAAATGTCATTGCGTGCTCCTCTGCAATACCGCAGTCAAAGGAACGCATCGGATAGCGGTCAAAGAATGCAGATAGCTTACTGCCGGATTTCATAGCGGGCGTAATGGCGACAATGCGTTCATCATGTTCGGCCAGCTCCATCAGCGTTGCAGAAATGACCTCACTCCAGCTTTTGTGTCCGGCTGGAAGCTTTGCCAGAGATTCTCCGGTTTCCGGATCAAATTGGCTGACACCGTGCCATTTCCCTTCCCGATCCTCTTCCGCATAGCGATAGCCCTTGCCTTTTTTTGTTATCACATGGACGACGATGGGACCCTCATGCTGTCGGGCAATTTTCAGCACCTTGATCAGCATCTTTAAATCATGCCCGTCCACCGGACCGATATAATCCAGATTAAAATCACCGAATATAGAGGTATCCACCACATTTTCCTTGACCGCATTCTTCATGCTTTTCATGGTATGCAGTAACGAGGAACCCATACGGGAGGTGGATAATGCACCCTTTAAGTCTTCCTTTAATGTCGTATAGGGCTTGCTGGTCCGCAGCTTGGTAAACGCTTCATCCATCGCACCCACATTTTGTGATATGGACATATTGTTATCGTTAAAAATAATGACCATATTACGCTGTTCACTGCCGATCTGATTCAATGCTTCCATCGCCATACCACCACTCAATGCACCATCTCCTATGACCGGTACGATCTGATAGGTATCCTTATGCAGATCGCGTCCTACCGCCATGCCCAGTGCCGCAGACAGCGAGGTGGAGGAATGTCCGGCCTCCCAGACATCGTGCTCGCTTTCCTTGCGCTTCTGAAAACCGGCGATTCCCTTATACTGTCGCAAACTTGCGAACTGATTTCCCCGACCGGTCAGAATTTTATGTACATAGGACTGGTGACCGACATCAAAAATAAATTTATCCGTTGGAGAATCAAAGACATAATGCATGGCCAGCGTCAGCTCCACCACTCCCAGATTGCTGGACAGATGTCCTCCGGTTTTGGCAATGCTTTGAATCAGGAAGACACGTATCTGCTGTGCCAGATCCTGCAGCTGCGCGATGGAGCATTCCTTGATGTCCTTTGGCTGTTTGATATCGTAGATGTTCATGCAACCGCTCCTCTCAGTTCTTTCGTTTCATCAGCTGGTCAAACAGCTTTCTTACCGGTGCTGCATCCAACTGCAGCGTAGCGAGCTGCGCAAGGGCCCGCTGGTAATAGACGTCCGCTTCCTTTTGGGCAGCCTCGATTCCCATCAGCGTAACGTAGGTTGTTTTATCATTTTCCGCATCACTGTTGATGTTTTTTCCAAGCTCCTCAACAGTGCTGGTAACATCCAATATATCATCCTGTATCTGGAAGGATAGTCCGGTATCCGCCCCAATGCGCTCCCACACCGCTACATCCTCATTGCGTTCCGCAATCAACGCGGCACAGACGAGCGGCAGACTCAGCAGTCTTCCGGTTTTATAGTAATGGATATCCTGCAGTCCTGCGTGATCAATGCTTGGATTTGCCTCACCCTCCAGATCCTTGATCTGTCCAAGTATCATGCCGTTTGCTCCGCTGAAATCGGAAAGCAGCTTTAAAATCTCTACAAGCACCTCTGCGCGGCAAGTACACATTGCTGCTGTATGAAAGGCCTGCGTCAAAAGGGCATCCCCTGCCAGAATGGCAACATCCTCGCCATATTTCACATGACAGGTCGGCATGCCTCTGCGCAGTGTATCATTGTCCATCGCCGGCAGATCATCATGAATCAAGGAATAGGTATGGATCATTTCAATCGCAGCGGCTACAGGATAGCCGATCGACTCCTCAAGACCATAGGCACGCAGCACTGCCAGCAGCAGCTTGGGGCGTACTCGCTTGCCGCCTGCCATCAAGGAATACTGCATCGCCTCACGGACTCTGCTGTGCTCCAGCGTATCCAGACAATGGGACAGATAGCTTTCAAAATCAGGCATTGTCGCTGCCCTCCTGATAGGTATTTAACAGCTCCTGCACACGATTCTCAAAATTTTTCAGCTGTGAATCACAGGAATTCACCAGCTGTAAGCCCTCTTCAAACAGGGCGATAGCATCCTCCAGCTCAATTTCATTCTTTTCCAGTGCGGCGATGATTTCCTCCAGCCGGCTCATGGATTGCTTAAACGGCAGTTTCTGTTCCATTATAGTTTCTCCTTCTTCTCAATATTGGTATATAAATATCCATCCTGCATGCGCAAGCGCAGCTGATCGTGTTGTTCTACATCCTCCACGCTGGATATCACTTCATCACCATGATAGGCAATGGCATATCCGCGAGACAGGCTTTTCAGCGGGGAATAGGCATCCAGCAGTGCACTGATATTTCCCATCTGGCGTTTCCGCTGGATATCGTAATTGTGCAGTGCCTGTGTTAAACGAAGTCTGCTTTCCGCAATGCTGCGTGTGTTCTTTTGAAACAGGCGTTCACTATGTATGGCAAGCTTATGGGAATTCTGCTTCAGCCGCATAGCCAGAGAAGCAACCGTAGTTTCCACAATGCTCAGCTGCTGCACATGCATGGCAAGCTTCATTTCCTCTTCCCGTATGTAGCTTAATGGATCGCGCATATAGCGGTGTGAACGAATCGGCTCCAGGGCCTGTTTTGCCATATGCAAACGCGTTTCCATGTCCTTTATTAAACGCCGCCGCATCAAAGATACGTTCATGCGCACCTCTTCCAGATCTGGCGTGATCAGCTCTGCGGCAGCAGTCGGTGTCGGCGCCCGGGCATCGGACACATAATCCACCAGGGTCGTATCCGTTTCATGACCGACACCGCTTACGATGACCGTCTGCATGGCAAACACGGCGCGGGCGACTGCTTCCTCATTGAAGCACCACAAATCCTCAATCGGTCCACCGCCTCTTGCCAGCAGGACAACATCGTGTCCGCCCTGATCCGCTTTGCGCAGATTATCCACAATGGCCTCACTTGCCTGAATGCCCTGTACCAGACTCGGATAGACCACAACCTCAGCCAGCGGCCAGCGCCGGGAAATCGTCGTCAGAATATCCTGCACGGCAGCTCCGGTTTTCGCAGTGATCACACCGATGCTCATCGGATATGAGGGAAGCGGCTTTTTCTTCTGCGGATCAAACAAGCCCTGTGCAGCCAGCTTCTTTTTGACTTCCTCCAGCTGCAGAAACAAATCGCCCAGACCATCCGAGCGTACCGCTGTCACATACAGCTGAACACTTCCCCCTGCCTCATACATGGAAACAGAGGCCGTTACGATGACCTTCATGCCTTCCTTTAACAGAATATGACAGCGTCTGGCATGGGAAGAAAACATAACACAGCTGATTTTGGCACGGGTATCCTTTAGGGTAAAATACCAGTGTCCGCTGCGGTGATTGGTAAAATTGCTGATTTCCCCCTTGATGAGAATGGACTGGATACGGATATCATTGTCCAGCGTCTGCTTGATATAGTGAACCAGCGAGGATACACTATAAACATTCTGACTCATAGACGATCCAGTACCCCGTTGATCAGACGATAGGTTTCATCGTCACAGTATTTTTTCGCAAGCGTGATGGCCTCATCGATGACAATCGCCTTCGGTGCCGTTTCCAGATCCAGCTCACATGCTGCCATGATCAAAATGGCCTGTTCCACAAAGCCAAGACGCGCAAACGTCCAATCCTGGCGAAGTGCCGCATTGATCTTATCGATGTAGACATCCTGATAACGGATGGCATCGATGGTCACCGTGTATAGAAACGGATCGATCTCATTGGTTTCACTGTTGTCGTATACACACTCCTTGATATCCTTCTGTAATAAAAAATGCTGATACAGGCTGGTCATCGCCAGTTCCCGTAGTTTATGTCTGCTGTTCATAGAAATCCTCCATTCATCTTTCTTATTTTATCATATTTGACTGTTACTTTTAAGTCTTAGCTCCTGCTAATTTTTACACTTTTCGCTGCCATACACAACCTGTGCACTCGGCACGACACTGCTGGCAGGCGTCGTATGACTGCTTTGGTCATCGAAGAAGATATGCGCACCAAATGCCTTCAGCACCTCGCGCTTTGTGATACCGCCCAGAAAGAAGGCCTCATCAATGCGAACATCCCAGGCTCTTAGCGTACGGATCACCCGCTCGTGCGCCGGTGCATTGCGGGCGGTCACAAGAGCGGTGCGTATCGGTGCATGCCCTTCAAATTCCTTTTGCAGTGCAGCTATCGTCTTGAGAAAATGTGCAAAGGGACCCTCCGGCAATACCTGACGGGCACAGGCTCTTTCATGCTCCGCGAATGCTTCCAGACCGTCCTTTTGATAAATCTGTTCGCTCGCATCGGAAAACAGAACGGCATCCCCGTCAAAGGCTATCCGAATCTGCTCAATATCCTGCAGCGGATCATAGCCCTCAGTGGCATTTGTATAAATACGTCCCGCCGCAAAGCCGGCAGCCAGTGCCGCACGTACATCCTCCTCATTGGCGCTTAGAAACAAATCCACACCGAAGGCATCCAGATACCCGGTTAACCCGCCTCCGCCGCTTAATACTGCCCGTGTGATATCCAGTCCGTAATGGGCAATCGAAGAGAAAATGCGCAAAGAGGTATCCGCACTGTTGCGTGACATGATCAGCACCTCAACTCTTCGCTTCTTACTTATCTCATTCAGCTTCAGCAAAGCCTTTACCAGAGCAAACCCACTGCCCGGCTTCAAAATTTCCTGCTCATGCGCCAGCTGATATTCACTATACGCCTGTAATCCCTTGGTTTCATATATGTAGTTTTCATCATCCAGATCAAACAATGCCCGGCTGGATATCCCGATTACCAGGCAGTCTTCAAGACTTACCGCCATGTATACACATCCCTTCTGTTCAAGTAAAAAAAAGAAATCCGTAAGGATTTCTTTAAAAGATAAAGCCAACGACGTGGATATCGATGATATCCGGTGTATACCCGGTCATATGTTCAATATTTTCAAAGATCTTACTCTGTACCTTGCTTGATTCTTCATTTACGTTTACGCTGTACTTTACCTTTATGTCGATGGACAAGATCAGCTGATCGTTCACGATTTTGCAGCTGATCGGATATTTAAACGGTGTAGCGCTGTCCGCCAGCCGAATGTTTTCATCCTCTTCGACAACGATTTTCGCAATCGTCTGGAATGCAGATTTGCTGAGTGCGATTACACCTGCATTGTTTCGTTCCTTTAATGCAATATACTCTTGAGCCATTTTCATCACCTTCTAGGCTTATTATACCAAAAAGATTTCCTATTTGAAAGTAACTTCCATCAAATATTTGTGATTTGTAGCATCCTGTGCCTTCTGCATGATCGTTTTCGCAATATTTTTGTCATCCTTCTGTTCAAAAACCGAAATGATGCAGGTATCTCCGTTGATTTCCACTGCTGTCTGATAGCCGTCCTTCTTCAACAGGTCAACCACGCTTTTCTGCATGCTTTTCTCATCCTTCAGCTCATCGATTGCCGCAAGTGCTTCTTTCTTTGCGCCGTCATCACTCTTGGTATCCGCTACAACACTGGAATTGCGGTTGATCTCCTCTTCCTTTTTCTGGTCGATGCTATCCTGCAGCTTTGCCGAATCCTCTGCCGATTCTGATGTATCTTTCTTCTGTTCCTGTGCTTCTTCCGTCTTGCCCTGCGCATCCTCTGTCTTTGTTGAAGCTGTGTTTTCCTTGTCTGCATTCTGATCAGACTGGGGAGCCTGCTCCTCCATGACACTGGTGGAATCCGCCGGCAGTGTCACATAGTAGACAGACAGCATCAGAATCAGAGAGAACATGGTCAGAAATGCAAGTGCTTGTTTATTCATAAAAAGTGCCCTCCTTGCTATTACACCCTATGCAGGAAGAACACCTCTTATACCAGTTATTTCACTTTTGAAAAATATTGTTTATGCGCTGCATCCAGTCCTCATAATAGGCGCTGCGATACTGCATGAAGTCGGAATAGGAGATCACACGGTTCTCCAGCTCCTCGATAAAGCGTACAAACGCCTTGTTGATGGCAACCATTTTATCGTCGTGAATGATATCAATCGTACCAATTCCGCACAGTGAGTTCGCCAGAATGCGGGCGCATTCCTCATGCAGCAGATCGCTTTGATCCATCGGCAGACGGACAAAGCTTGTATTCAGCCAGTAATTGTCGACCAGATAATTCTTGATGACGTTTAAAAACAGACAGAAATCCTCCATGTTATTTCCCGGCTCGATGGCGAACAGCATCTTAAAGAAGACAAACCAGTCATAATCGCGGTTCAGCACGGAAATCAGATAATTCCCCAGAATATGCACAAAGACATCCTTTGAATAGAAATCCGCATCCATGAGAATTTCATTTTCAAAATCCATCTGGATGGAATTCAGCTTTTTGAAGGTCCGGAATAAAGAGGATATGCGATCATTATTACCGCCGTCAAAGCGAATATCCTTAATGAAGATATAATGTCCCAGAATGGTAGACACACTTTTCAGATTCATCGTAAAGCCGATGGACTCGTTCATCTTCAATGCAAACAGATCGTTGATGGCCTTGGAAATCTGCTTCTCAAAGCTGGTTTCCGTAATACTCGCATCACTCAGTGAGGTTTCCTGCATCTGATTGTAAATGATGTTCAGCTGCCGGTCGGTAATCGTCAGATTGGCCTTGATGCTGGCAAGCAGATCCTTCATGAAGTCATCATACACATAATAATTTGTATTCTTATACACCAGCTTATGCTCGATTTCACCCCAGAAGGAATGCACAAGCGCCTTGATCTGCAGCTCCACATTGACCTTTTGTCCGTCCTTCAGATAATAGCCGTCAATGCGGTAGATGGCAAAGCCGTTTTTCTGAATCTGGGGCTGTCGTGAGGCACAGTCCAGAAAGAAATTCGGATTGATTTCATTATAATAGAAGCCATCCTCTTCGTTGCGGATAGTGAGCGTTTCCCGTATTTTGTTGAGCACATTGTATTCATCCTCAATGAAACGACATTCGATAATAAAGCCGATCAAATCGCTTAGATTATCCAGAATCCCCTGCGCACTGTCATTTTCCACATAAAAGCGGTTGCGGATGATCTTTTCCCGCAGGCTTTCCTTTGACTTCACACGTGAATTGATATCGACGATCATTTCACTGGACTCCTTGAATACCGCAATCAGATACTGCTCGATTTCCCGTTCAATTCCATGATAAAATTCATTATTTTCTGAAAGCAGGGCTAATGCTTCATCAATCGTGTCAAATACCTTTAATCGCATAGGGCTGACTCCTTTCCCTTTTCAAAATAGGAACGTGTCGTTGCCAGGTCTTTTTTCAGCTGTTCACCAAGTGCGCATGCATCCGGAAATTTCTGTTCCTTGCGAATATAGGACAGGAACCGGAAGATGACCGGCAACTCATAGATATCCTGATCAAAATCCAGAAGATGTGCTTCAATGGACCCTGTTTCCTGATAATTGTAGGTTGGGTTGTTACCGACGTTTATCATCGCCCTGTGCCATGTTCCCAGCACCTTGACCGCCCCCACATAAACCCCCTTTTTCGGCATGACATAAAGCTCCTTCAGACGCAGGTTGGCCGTAGGAAAGCCATTCTTTTTTCCTACGTGACTGCCCCCCTTGACACTTCCCTCCATATCGTACCAGCGTCCCATAAAACGAGCCGCCTTTTCCATATCGCCCTCCTGAATCAGCTCTTCAATACGCGAGGAGCTGATTTTCTTATGCTCACTACTGACCTGATCGATGACATGCACATCAAAATCCGTCTGTGCAAGCAAAGATTGTGCATCCCCCTCCCCTTTTCTTCCATAATGGAAATCATATCCGCAAACCAGAGTATCCAGTCGCAGCGGCTTGAGCACTCTCTCATGAAATTCCTGCGGGGATAAATCCGCCATCTCTTTGGAAAAATCAAGAACGATCCAGTATTCGATCCCCAGCGTCTCTGCAATCCGCATCCGCTGCTTCATCGGGGTGATGTGCGGGATATCCTGCAGTCCCTTGATCACACACCAGGGATCGGGATCAAAGGTGATCAGGGCACAGCGGGTATTGCGCTTTTTCGCAACACGCTTCACCTCCTCAATCAGCTTCTGATGTCCCAGATGCAGACCGTCAAAATAGCCGATACAGGCTGTCAGTGGTTCTTCCACAGCCGCAGTCTGCGTTTCATTTATATGCAGTACCTTCATATCTTCACCTACCATAAGCCGCGGACACAGCGAAACACCTCTGCATCCTCACGCTGATAGATAGCGACGATGCTGCCGTTATGCGTAATGGCGACATCATCCGCCTCACAACGCAGTGTGATTTTCTTTCCGTTATAAATATCCGCAGGCTTTTCATATTCCACAGGCGCATAATGGGAAAGTACCTCCTGCAGTGTGTGCAGCTGGAACCGTCCCTCCATGACATCCTGTAATGTGACGCATTGAGAAAGGGAAAAACGTCCGACCTTCGTTCGTACCAGTGAGGACATGCATCCCAGATTTCCTGTTTTCCGTGCAATATCATGACACAAAGAGCGCACATAGGTGCCCGAGCTACAGCTGACTCTGAACATCAGCTTCGATGCATCCAGTGCTTCAATATCATAAATGGTTACCTCACGCTCAGGACGCGTTACCTCTTTCCCTTCCCGTGCATATTCATAAAGCTTTCTTCCGTTTACACGGACACTGGAAATCATAGGCGGCACCTGCTTCTGCACACCGCGAAAGCTGTCCAGAACCCCCTGAAAATCATCAATCGGCTGAATCGGTGCTTCCTCCAGCGGGTCCGTCCATATATCATCGCTGATCGTACGCATTCCTAGCTGCAGTGTCGCAACGTATTCCTTGTCTGTATCCTCCAGAAACGGCAGTGCCTTGCAGGCCTTGCCAATCAGAACCAGCAGCACACCGGTCGCATTCGGATCCAGTGTGCCGCTGTGTCCGATTTTCGTTGTATGTAAAATTCTTCGCAGACGTGCCACCACATCATGCGAAGTCATATTCTGTTCCTTGTTTATTAGTAAAATACCGTCCATCTTATCACCGTCACTAATTATACCATAGATTTTTCACAAAACATGAGAGGAATATGTGAAAGTGAAAAAAAGCATGGTATAATAAAACGGTTTCTAAAGGATGTGAAAAAATGGAGCTACATACAATATTAGGGGATATACGAAAAGCGGATCAGGATTACCAGCTGATCGATGACGGTGATCGCATTGCCGTAGGGGTGAGCGGTGGTAAGGACAGCATGGTGCTGTTGACTGCACTGCACATGTATTCAAAATTCGCAGACAGAAATTTCGAGGTGGTCGGCATTCACATTAAGCTCGGCTTCCCGAATATGGATTTCAGCGAGGTTGTGGCTTTCTGCCAAAACCACGGTATCGCCTTTCACCAGTTTGATTCCAAGGTATATGAGATTTTGAAGCGGAATCCGGATAAGGAGGGCAACATCAAATGCAGTCTCTGTTCCAAATTTAAAAAGGCAACGGTCATCGAGGCCGCAAAGAAGCTGAACTGCACAAAGGTGGCATTCGGCCATCACAGCGATGATGCTGTGGAAACCCTGCTGATGAATGCGATACACGGCGGAAAGCTGGCAACGTTTTTACCCAAGATGTATATGTCACGAACTGACACCACCTTTATCCGTCCGCTGGTTTATTCCTATGAGAGTGAGATTTTATCTGCGCTGGAGCGAAATCAGATTCCGTATGTGAAAAGCACCTGTCCCAATGACGGGTATACGGAGCGACAGGCGATGAAGGACATGCTGCAGAAATTTTACAGGAGCTATCCAATGGCACAGAAAAATTTCATCCGGATGCTTTACAACGAGGATCAGGTAGAGCTGTGGCATAGAGAGGGTGACCACAAGGCAGAGAAAGCGAAAGCTATGTCCGTACTTCTGAAGGAGGAAGGAGATTTGCAGCTGACACGCCATGGGGTTCATTATTTTATCGTCTATTCGCACAGCGACACCCCCAAGCAGCGCCGTCATTTGAAAATTCGTGAAGAGGAAAGCAAAGCCATCATGGATGGAACAGCAATCAGGGAAATCTTTGAGGCATATGCTCCTGGGAAGGATTGATAGTAAAAAAAACGTCAGAGACGTTTTTTTTCTATGTTCACAATGTGTAGATGTTCCCTTACCTTTTGATCGTTCCTTTTTCTATACTGACATGTCCTGCTGATACATGGAACGCTTCTATCCTGCAGCAGAATATATTGCTATTGCAGCGATGCAAATCTTATGCGATAAGCCCACGCATATTGCGTCAGGAAAATGCATATGGATGCGCTCGGAGTAATTTGTTAGCAAGCTGGCAGGCCTAAATCATACGGCGAATGGCAGCCCCCTGTCTTTATTCCCTGCTTTTTACCCTTTTTACAGCCTACTTCTCTTCCAGATAGTACGTCGCTTCCATATCTGCCGTACTTAGAGCGAATGCCAGCGGATACATTTCAAAGGCTGCGCCGACATTTCGCACCTCTTCACTGCCGCTGAATCCCATATGATAGCGAATGGCAAAGGCTTCCTCTCTGCTCAGTCGCATAAAACCGGTGATGATATAGACGCTCTTTTCGCCATGACCATACGGCAACCTGTCATCATATTCGTAATAGGGAACCTGTACCCACTGTCCATTCACCTTCTGATTGCGCGTGCTTTCCTTATAGCAGTTGATCTTGCATATATCATGCAGCAATGCCACAATAGCAATCGTTTCCTCATTATAATCCATATGATAGCATTCCTTTACCCTTGGACGGCTCAGATAATCCTTCAAACAGTCGTACACATTCAGGCTGTGCTCCAGCAGTCCCTGTGTATGAGCACCATGAAAGCGGGTACTTGCCGGTGCCCGAAAGAAATCACTATGCTCCGACAGCAGGTATTCCAGTAGCTTCTCGCTGCCCTCCCGATGGATATGCTCCCTGTATATTGATAAAAACCGTTCCTTGTTCTCCATAAGCGTTCCTCCGTACGTATACTAATATTATAACAGGTATTCTTACCTGTGAAAATTACAAAAAGCAGGAAAACGCTGCGAAGCACAAAACAAATTGTATCTCGTGAATGCTCTAAGCTGCTTTTGCAGGCTTCTGAAGTGTTCTGACATTCATAGCTAAAAACAAAAAACAGATGAATTTTCATCATCTGCTTTATAGTGCCCAGGAGGAGAGATCTTTCCCTGTAAATACAGGTGGGTCCCCTGTGTAATTTTTTAGGATCCCTACAGTCTTACCTAGGATGTGCAGGTATTCACACCAAAATACAACATCCGGAGTCCCTTATCTCTAAGTGTAGGAAAAATTTGTACCTCCTGGACATCTATAGTATATCATGGATTGATGGAAATAATACTCTTGACTTTATTTTTTTTGTTGTTCCATTTTCATTGTCTGTATCCGCTTATGCTCGAGGATTTTTAATCGGATATTTTATCAGAATTGCATACAAAATGCAAATATTTGGCTTCCTGCATTTTTTGTATAGGTTTTACTGATATTTCACAACCTAATGATGAGGTGATAATGATGGCAGTTGCACATAAGGGAGCTATTTCCTTCGGTCTGGTACATATTCCCATTCAAATGTATCGAACCACCAGAGATGTGGATATTTCCTTCAACCAGCTCTGTAAGAAGACACATGAACGTGTGCATTATAAAAAATACTGCGGACATTGCGATAAGGAGCTGAAGGCAGCCGATATCGTAAAGGGATATCAGTATGAAAAGGATAAGTATGTCATTATGGATAATGAAGAGATTGATGCCTTAAAGGCAGAAAAGGATCGCACGATTACGATTCTACAGTTTACACAGCTGCAGGAAATCGATGATATCTATTATGAGAAAAACTATTATGCCGTGCCAGAAAAGCATGCGGAAAAGGCATATGAGCTGTTGCGGGATGCCATGGCAAGGCTGTCTGTTGTCGCAATCGCAAAAACGGTGATCGGCACAAAGGAAACTTTGCTGGCGCTCTGTCCCGATGATGACGGTATTCTGGTGAAGACATTGTTCTATGAGGAAGAGATTGCCGAAAACCCAAAGGCTTTCGCCCGTCCCAAGCTGGTCAAGGCAGAAAGTGATATGGCAAAGCAGCTGATTCAGTCGATGACCAAGCCCTTTGACCCCAGTGATTACCATGATGAATTTCAGGAACGACTGCGCTCTGCAATCGAAGAAAAAATCAGTGGTCAGCATATTGTACATGCCAGTGACCGCAAGCAGGATACTGCGACTCCAGTCGATTTGATGGAGGCCTTGCAGCAGTCTCTTTCTGAAATGAAGCCCAAGGGAAGACGCAGGAGCGTGAAGCACTGATGGACTTTGCTGCCAGAGATGCTTCTCCGATGCTTATCGGGCTGGAGCAGCCGGCCTTCGATGATGAGGATTACATCTATGAGTGGAAGCTGGATGGTGTACGCTGTCTGTTGTATCTGGATAAAGACAGCACCGAGCTGAGAAACAAACGAAATCTGAAGCTGAATGCTAAATTTCCGGAGCTGTCACAGCTGCACCGGCAGGTAAAAACGCGCTGCATTCTGGATGGTGAGCTGTATATTTTTCATGATGGAGAGCCTGATTTCTTTCAGGTACAGAAGCGGACACTGACCTCGGACCCATTTAAAATCCGTTTGCATTCCCGCCAGTTCCCTGCCAGCTTCACCGCCTTTGACATCCTCTATTACAAGGATGCATTCGTCATTGATCAGCCGCTCATGAAACGCAAACAGCTGCTGGAAAAGACAGTTCAGGAAAATGATCGGCTTTCGATCTCCCGCTATATCGAAACCAACGGTATTGCGCTGTTTGAGCTGACAAAGCAGCGCTGTCTTGAGGGAATCGTCGCCAAACGCAAAGACAGCCGCTATGTGTGTGGAAAGCGCACGAAGGACTGGATCAAATGCAAGAATCTGCTGGATGATGACTTCATCATCTGCGGCTATATTATCAAGGAGAAAGGCATTGTGTCTCTCATTCTGGCACAGTATGACCAGCACCATCAGGTGGTATACAAGGGACATGTGACCATGGGTGCATCACTTCCCTATCTGATGGAACATAGTGAAAAAACCGATACCAGCTTTTTAACAACGATCCCTGAGGGAAATGAAGAAGCCGTATGGATCGATCCGCCACTGGTAGGAACGGTAAAATTCATGCAGTATACAGAACAGGGCGGCTTGCGACAGCCGGTATTCAAAGGCTTTCGTGAGGATAAAGCAATTGCGGACTGTCAAAGCAAGCTCTAACCACGTAAGGCAACACTGCATACAAACGATGTATCAGGACTGAAATAAAGACAATCTGAATCCGGATGCTTTTTCATCCCTATAGATTGTCTTTTTTTGTTTATGCTGTTTGTTGATTTGCGAATGCTCATGCGGAAAGATCCCTTGTTTTATTGCGCACAGATAAGGCGGTCCCCTTCTCCTGTACGCTTTGATTATATGATATGCCGCAGCTTCTCTTGTGCAGCTCATCCCTAAATTTTCCCTACTTACCCCTGTCACTGTGCCACTTACCGTTATCCGTATTGCATATAATATCGGTTTCATTGTAAGGTGGTACTGCAAGGAGGAATGATTATGAACGTAATCGACGTATCCCATTTGAATAAAAAATACGGGAATTTTACTGCAGTGAAGGATATTAGCTTTCACGTGAAGGAGGGGGAGCTGTTTGGCTTTCTGGGTATCAACGGTGCCGGAAAGTCAACGACGATTCACATGCTCACTACCCTCTTACGACCCAATGAGGGTACAGCGCTGATATGCAATCATAGACTTGGCAAGGACAATCAGGAAATACGCAAGTGTATTGGTGTCGTGCAGCAGCAGAATAGTCTGGATGATAAGCTGAGTGTCCGGGAGAATTTGTTGATCCGCGGCGCTTTATATGAAAACAGCCGCAGCGCTTTACAACAGCGCGGAAAACAGGTGTGTGAGCTGCTAGAACTCCAGGAAATTGCGGCAAAGCGGTACGCTCATCTTTCAGGCGGACAGAAGCGGCGCTGTGAAATTGCCGCAGCATTGATGCATGAGCCTAAGATTTTATTTCTGGATGAACCGACTACCGGACTTGATCCGGCAACGAGGCAGTCGGTATGGAATTGTATTGAGCAGCTGCAGAAAAACCGCAATATGACTGTTTTTCTCACAACGCATTATATGGAGGAGGCCGCAAAGGCAGCCCATATTGCCGTTATTGATCAGGGGGAGCTGATGGAATATGGAACACCCTATGAATTAAAAGATCGCTACGCAAAAGACAGACTCATCCTCATCGCAGCAAAGCAAGAAAAGCTGGCAAAGCTGTTGACTCGTCTGCAGGTTTCCTATCAGCACCATGACCAACGTTATCTGGTAGAGTTGAACAATACCATGGACGCCCTGCATATTCTGCCAGCGGTACAGCCCTATATCGAAGGCTTTGAGGTGCTGCAGGGGACGATGGATGATGTATTCCTAAATATCACCGGGAAAGCACTGGAGAAGGAGGCAGCCCAATGACAACGTTATATACGCTAACCAAACGACATATCCTGCTATATGTCCGTGATCGCTCCGCAGTATTCTTTTCCATGCTTTCTGTTTTGATTGTCCTGCTGCTGATGCTTGTATTTCTGGGCGATATGAATAAAGATGAACTGATGCAGCTGGTTCAGCAAGCGCAGGGCAGCATTCAGGAAGCGGATGCTATGCATCTGATTACCATGTGGACAATCGCGGGTATACTCGTTGTCAATGCCTTTACCGTCCCTATTACCATGATCGGTATATTCATTCAGGATAAGGAACAGAAAAAACTGGAAAGCTTTTACTGCTCCTGTGTTCCCCGCTCGATTCTGATGCTGTCCTATCTGCTCTCTGCTGTGGTGATGGGCTTTGTCATGTGCATCCTGCTGTTGGTGCTGTCCTTTTGTTATGTAAGCTTTTCCGGTTATGCCTTTCTCAATCTTTCTCAGGCCCTGCAGGTCTGTGGTCTGTTGCTGCTATGCACCTTTGTATCCAGCGCTCTGGTTGCACTGATTGCGCATTGGGTGAACAGTGACCATGCCTGGGGTGCCTTTTCCACGCTGGCAGGTACTCTCATCGGTTTTCTGGGTGGCATCTATCTTCCTGTCGGTATGCTGCCAAGCGCTGTACAGGGCGTCTTGAAAAGTCTTCCCTTTCTGCATGAAACAGCAATTATGCGTGATATTTTTACGGCATCAGCCCTGCGTGATCTATTTCATACGCTGCCTGCTTCCCTTTTCAATACCTATCGTGAAGCAATGGGAATCACAGTCTCTTTGAACAATCAGACGCTTTCCATCCACATCCAGATTGTCGCTTTGCTGCTTTGTGGTATAATAGCCTTAGCTATAACCGTATATTTATTGAACAAACATACGACATTCAACAGATAGGAGGCCTCAGCTTGAAAATCATCATCGAAGAAAAAACATCCAGAGAGGATGAAGACCTCATTATCGTCCGATGTGCTTCTCTAAACGAATCCGTTCTGAAGCTCCTCCAACAGCTGAAAGCCGGTGATGAGCGAATCACCTGTACAAAAAACGGAACCATCGCCAGAATCCGGCCGGATGATGTTTATTATTTTGAATCCGTTGATAACAAGACCTTCCTCTATACGGAAAAAGATATCTATGAAATACGGCAGAAGCTGTACGAAATCGAAGACAGCTATGCCGGACTTGATTTCTTCCGCTGCTCGAAATCCACCATTGTAAATCTAAGTAAAATCCGCTTCCTTTCTCCTGTTCTCGGCAGCCGTTTGGAGGCTACCCTGCTCAACGATGAAAAAATCATAATATCAAGACAATATGTAGCCGCACTCAAAGTGCTGCTGAAAATATAGGGAGGTTGCTTATGCGTGTTTTAAAAGAACTGATGTTTACATTTTCTGCAATTACTACCTGTACCGTTATCGGTGCTGCCATTTATATCAGCATATTCTGGAAGAATCCCGAGCTGAGCAGTGCCATTCTGTGGCAGATTATCGTCTGCAGCTTATTGTGCACTTTGGGCAATCTGCTGTTCCGCAAAGAACCCAAAAGCAGACGGCTGTACTATGGCATCGTTTTCCTGCATTATCTGTATATCAACACAGTTGTGCTGTTGAGCGGACTGTATTTTGAATGGTTCTACCTTAACAGCATACAGATGGTTCTCAGTATGCTGCTGATGATTGCCTGTATCTTTCTGATTGTATACACGACACTGCAGCTTCGATCAAAACGGGATACGATGCTTATGAATGAACGTCTGCAAACGTATTATAAAAAGAGAGCATCATGACAAAAAGCGGCAAATGAGTTCCGAATTCGTGAGGATTTCACTCATATCTGCCGCTTTTTTACTACCATAGCTGCGCCTTCCTTTTACATACGGAAAAGAAAATCGTTTACTTTCTTCAGACATTCCTCTATTTCGCCATACCTGTACACCTTAGCTTTGCTCCCAGTGCATGTTGCCTGAGCATACAGGCTGTAAGGGAGGCATATGGCAAAGAAAAAAAGAGATTTCGTATGCTGTTTCATAATGCAAACAATAACATTTGAAATCTCTTCCTTTTATCGTACTGGTCAAGCAACACGTTCTATATGAAGGCGCTTTTTACTTTACTCCTCGGTAATTGCAATATGCAATTCCTCCAGCTGTGCCGCATCCACCTGTGTCGGCGCATCACTCATCGGACATTTTGCATTTGCATTTTTCGGGAAGGCGATCACATCACGGATGGACTCACTCTCGGAAAGAATCATCGCGATACGATCTAGCCCAAACGCAAGACCTCCATGCGGTGGTGTCCCGTATTTCAGAGCATCCACAAACCAGCCGAAGTTTTCCTGTATCTTCTCTTCGGTAAAGCCCAGCACCTCAAACATCTTGTCCTGCATGGCACCGTCGTAAATACGCAAAGACCCGCCTCCCAGCTCATATCCGTTTAATACGACATCATACGCAATGGCACGCACCTTACCCGGATCACTGTCGATATACTGCATATCCTCATCTCTTGGTCTCGTGAACGGATGGTGCATTGCATACCAGCGGCCATCTTCCTCACTGTACTCAAACATTGGGAAGTCCGTTACCCACAAATATGAAAATTCATCCGACTTCTTTAAGCCAAGCTCTGCACCGAAATGATTCCGCAATGCGCCCAGTACCTCACAGGTCGTTCTCCATGCATCGGAAACAATCAGAACTAGGTCTTCATTCTTCAGGCTTAAACGCGTAACGAGCGCCTGTATTTCGTCCTCTGTTAAGAACTTCACGATCGGTCCGCTCAATTCCTCATCCTTGTATTTCAGCGTTACCAGACCCTTGGCACCGTTTTTCTTCGCCAGTTCGGTAATCTTATCAATTTCTTTTCTGGTCATGCCGGCTTTTCCAGGAACCACAACAGCCTTGATGCTGCCCTTGCTTGCAATACAATCCGCAAACACCTTGAATCCACAGCCTTCAAACAGCTCTGTTATTTCCTGCAGCTCCATGCCAAAGCGATTATCCGGCTTGTCACTTCCATAACGATTCATGGCTTCTGTCCAGGTCAGGCGCGGAAATGGAATGCTGATATCCATTCCCTTGACATCCTTCATCAGCTTCTGCAGCATCTCCTCCATCATTGTCTGAATTTCCACATCGCTTAAAAAGCTAGTTTCCAGATCGACCTGTGTGAAATCTGTCTGTCGATCGGCACGCAAGTCCTCATCACGGAAGCAACGGGCAAACTGATAATAGCGTTCAAAGCCGGATACCATCAACAGCTGTTTGTAAAGCTGCGGCGACTGCGGAAGTGCATAAAAGCTTCCTGGGTGTACACGGCTAGGCACCAGATAATCACGAGCACCCTCCGGCGTACTTCTTCCCAGCATCGGCGTTTCAATTTCGATAAACTCCTTGCTGTCCAGATACTCCCGCATACTATGTGTGATTTTATGACGCAGGACCAGCTTCTGCTGCATCACAGGTCTTCGTAAATCCAGATACCGATACTTCAAACGGGTATCCTCCAGCGCATCGGTCTCATCCGCAACAATGATCGGCGTTGTCTCTGCCCGATTGATAATGGCTACGGCGCTGACCTTAATTTCAATATCTCCTGTCGCAAGCTTCGGATTCTTATCCTTCCGCTCACTGACACAGCCCTTCACTTCCAAAATATACTCATTGCGGACATCCCGAATCTGTTCAGCAATCCCCTCATCAAACACCAGCTGTGTAATTCCGCTGCGATCCCGCAGATCGATAAATACCAGCGATCCGAAATTTCTTCGTTTCGCAACCCATCCGATCAGGGTCACCTCTTTGCCTGCATCGGATAAACGCAGTTCTCCATTTGTATGTGTTCTGTTCATATCCTCACTCCCTATTCTTCATGATTGCAGGTGCAGTTCTCTTCCCCGCATGTGCAAATATGTGCATCCTCTGTTTCACCAAACATGGCATCCATCGTATCGACAACCGCATCCAGCGCCACATTGCTCTGTTCCTGCTTTTCTATGTTTTTCATTGTCACGGTGCCGTTTAAGATATCCTTTTCGCCAACCATGATAGCCACCTTCGCCTTCTTGCGATCCACGGTTTTAAACTGTGCCTTGAAGGAGCGGTTCAGA
The DNA here is from genome assembly GCF_024463855.1 of Clostridium sp. DFI.1.208. Classification (NCBI taxonomy): domain Bacteria; kingdom Bacillati; phylum Bacillota; class Clostridia; order Eubacteriales; family Clostridiaceae; genus Clostridium; species Clostridium sp. DFI.1.208. The sequence goes on from NZ_JANGCA010000001.1 coordinate 103,529, forward strand.
TAATCGGTATCGCAGCGATAGCCTGCAGCACGCAGCTCCGTTACAATCTGTAATGCGATGGTCGCAACCTTAGGAGACAGACAGAGGACATAAGCATCCAGACCTTCCTCATCAGCCAGCGAAATTCCTTCCGCTTCCAGGGCAATCAATAGACGTTCCAGACCCATCGCCCAGCCGATGCCGCTCATTCCTGCCGGACCTCCGAAATATTCCACCAGACCATCATAGCGTCCGCCGGCAAATACCGTTGATTGCGCACCCATCTCCTTATTGACGGATACGACTTCAAATACGGTGTGCGTATAGTAATCCAGCCCACGCACCAGCTTGTCATCCACCTCATAAGGGATACCAAGGGCATCCAGACCATCCAGCACCTGCTGGAAATAGGCCTTGCTTTCCTCATTCAGATAATCCGCCATCTTCGGAACACTTTTCATAACTGCCAGCTCATGATCCACCTTGCAATCCAGAATTCGCAGCGGATTCTGCTCATAACGGCGCTTGCAGTCGGTACACATGCTGTCGATATCGTTTTTGAAATGCTCCTTCAGGGCTGCACGATACGCTGCACGGGAGGCATCATCCCCCAGCGTATTGATCAGCACCTTCATATCCTGTAATCCCAGTGCAGATATAAACGACCAGCCAAGGGCAATCGTTTCCACATCCAGCAACGGGCTCTTTGCCCCGATAACCTCAACGCCAAACTGATTAAAGATACGCATTCTTCCCTTCTGCGGACGTTCATGACGGCACTGCGGTCCAACATAATACATTTTCATCGGCAGATCGGCATAGCCAAACATCTTATGTTCAACAAAAGCTCTGGCAACACCCGCCGTTCCCTCCGGACGCAGGGTCAGTGAGGTAGCACTGTTTTCCAGCTGAAAGGTATACATTTCCTTATTCACCATATCACTGGAATCATTTCCTCTTTTAAATACATTGGTATGTTCAAAAATCGGTGTACGAATTTCCTGATAGTTGTAAACGTATGTAAACTGACGAATCAGCTCCTCCAGACGATGCCATTTGCCGATTTCCTCCGGCAGAATATCCTGTGTTCCTCTTGGTACCTGATAGCTCATATGGTTTCCTCCTATATCTCTTCTATGATTCTGCCCATAATCAGACAGATTAAAATAAAAACGCGCCACCAACAAAGGACGTCGGGAACGCGGTACCACCTTATTTCACTCACACGGAGTGCAGCTTTACCTTTAACGCAGGTTGCATACGATTATCCATTTCCTGATAATTCCTCCAAAGTGTCCGACTGTGTTACTTATAGAAAGGACTTTCACCAGCCGTCCCTCTCTCTGCACTATGCTTCACAAAGTCTCTCTTTTTCATCGGATGTACCTATAGTGTACTCATTTCATCTTTTTTTGTCAATAATTTATTGAAAAGATTATGTTCCCCTTCCTCTTTTTTGCTGCGATTCCTGATCCAGCATATCGAAAATCATGAAACTGCGTTATCAAAAAGGTATGCAGCCTTCCATTTGCAATCCCGCCTTTTTGTGTTGTATCCAAACGATATCAAAAAAGGTAATGCCTGTGCATTACCGTCTTTTGTTTCTATTCCACAGAATCGTTTATATTACGAACATTGTGATATACCTGCTGTACATCATCAACCTCGTTCGTCAGGTTTACCAAACGCTGAAACAGCATTAGCTCCTCACCCTGCAGCTCTACATATTCATTAGGAAGCATTGTGTCCTCCAGAATATCAAACGTAACTTCAGGAATCAGTTCTTCGATGGCATCCTTAGCTTTGTTCAGCTCTGTAGGCTCAACCGTAATGGTCATCTGCCCTTCTTCAACCTCAATATCCTTTAAATCGACCTCCGCCATGATCAACGCGTCCATCATCGCTTCTTCATCGTCATATTTTATGGAAATCAATCCCACATGCTCATAGTTAAAGGAAACACAGCCACTGACACCCAGCTTTGCATGAGATTTATTAAAGCAGCCACGTAAGTCGGCTATTGTACGATTTGCATTATCTGTCAGACAGTCCACAATAATCGTTGCCTGACCACCGGAACCAAAGCCTTCATATGTAGCAGCTGAATAGTTCTCATTGGTACCACCCTTGGCTTTTTCAATCGCACGCTTAATAACATCCGCCGGTACCTGATTCGCCTTGGCACGCTCGATTACTTTTTTCAAAGACGCATTCATGTCAGGGTCAGGTACACCTGCTTTTGCCGCCATCAGAATTTCTTTTCCATAACGGGAATATAGTTTAGCTTTTACCGCTGCTGTTTTTGCCATGGAAGCGGCACGCACTTCAAAATGTCTACCCATTGTTTAATCACCTTCCAAATTTCCTTTACCATTATAGCAGAATTTATATATCGTGACAATAAAATATCAAAAAGATGCAGGATTGACCGTGCGGAATAGGTTACGATGCATCGCTCCATAAGCAATTTCCACCGAAATTTGCTGCTTTTCATAATCAAGGTATGCTTCTTAACACATGGGATGCTATGACGTTAGAGGCTGCACACTCACAGTGGTATCACAGGAAAGCGCTTTTTCATTTGCATGAGCAGCAAAGAGCATACATGTGTACAGCACAGCACACATACTACCTTGATGAGGGCCAGCCAGATGGAATCAACCTGCGGAAACCAGGCATGGACAAATAGAATCATCAGCGGATGCACGAGATAATAGTATTTTGATATCGTCCGAAACGGAAGCTCTGAGATCCAGGAAAGCCTGATATTCGTATACAGCAGGCAGGAAAATAAATAATAGACCAGCGGTACACAAGCCAGCAGAATATTACTGTCCAATCGCTCGGTTGTCTGCAGCAGCAGTCCTTCCCCGATTAAAGCCGCAATACTGAGCAGCAGCTTTAAAAAGCACAGGGATGAGGCCGGCTGCTGTTGCTTTCCCATATAATAGCCCAGCGTGACATAAAATAAAGCGAAGAATAGAAAGTTGCGTGTCGTGAAAAAGACGGCATAATAATAGTGAAGCAGGGATTGGAAGAATTGACCGCAAAAGCCGTAATAGGTTTCCGTAGCACCAAACAGCAGCAAAACAAAGGATACAGCAAGCAATACCTTCAGGGAATGCTTCCTCTTCCACCAGCGCAGAACAAGCATGGAAAGCAAAAGCGCCGGGAAATACCAGAGATGATAATACACGCCGGAATACAGCAGGGCGATTATCACCGCCAGAGGAATCAGCAAAAGCAGAAGCAGACGCTGCACAACGAAAGGAAGAGCAGCAGGCAGCATGCCCTGTACCTGTTCTATATAAGGGGCAGCCAGCGACAGCGACCATGGCAGATACACTGCACTCCACAGCAGATATACCGGAATCATGGAACGGATATAGGAACGTATGTAATCCGGTTTTTTCTGTTCCTGCTTTGCGGCGAAATAACCACTGATCAAAAAGAAGAACGGTACGCAGATTCTGCCAATGATATTATTGATAGCCATATCCGCCTCAGCGGAAACTGCAAAAAAGGGTCGCACATGGAGAATGATGATCATGATGGAGGAAATAAAACGAAACAGGTCAAGGTTTTGATACTGGAGCTGCCCTGTCTGCGCATGATATGCCATATGCGTTTCCATGCGTATGACAAGCAGAGAGCCTGCAGCGGCAAGCAGAATCACAGCAAGTGGCTGACCAAGCTGATTTTCCTTCTGTAGAATATTCGTCATATACAGCATCAGTACGAGTATACTCATGCTGATGATTATGATATTTCTTTTCCTCCAAGTCATACACTGCCCTCCGCTATTTGCTTTGTATTCAACAAGCTGAAATCAATCGGCATCCATTCAACTGTATTAAGTAACTAATACAATCATACACAACATTGGAATTCCTGTCAATAGCGGGCTCTGTATTTTCTTGGATTCCTGTGAGCACAGCTCTTCCCTCTTGTGAACCTACTCCAGCGGCTGCTGGTAAAAGGCTCCGTAGAACTGCTCTGTTTTTACGACATTGACAAGCGCATTCGGATCTGTTTTTCTGACAAGCTGTATGATGTCATACACCTCATATGCGGACACTACCGTTCGTAGCAGATACATGCGATGGTGACTGTAGCCGCCATAGGCCGGTATGATTGTGATGCCATGCTCGTACTGCTGAATATAGGCATCCCGTATCGCTTGCTTGTCCCTTGTCATAATCTCAACCGTCAAGCGTTCATAGCGGTGATAAAACATTTCGATTGTTCTGGTTGTGATATATTGAAAAATGATAGAATAGCCGGCATACAGCCAGCCAAACAGCAGACCGGATATGCACAAAAGCAGTGTATTGCCGATAAACACATAGCTCCATATGGATGTACCAAGACGATTGGATACATACAGGGCAATAAAATCCGTACCACCGGTAGAGGCGTTCCCACGCAGGGCAATCACAGCACTGAAGCCGTACAAAAAACCACCGAAAATCACCTGCAGCAAAAGATCATGAAACAGCGGTTGAAAATGAAACAGCTGTAAAAAAACACTGGAGGAAATAAACTGAATGCTGGAATAGAGGGTAAAGCGTTTACTGAGCCTTCGATAACACAGCAGTGCTAGTGGTATGTTCAGCATAAGGATACCAGCGGAAACTGAGAATGGAAAGCCGAAAACGCCGGCAATGCGATCCAGCAGTATGGCCAGCCCGGTAAAGCCACCCGATAACAGCCCCGTCGGCTGCATCATAGATTGAATGACATAGGTCTGCAGCAAAGCAGATGCAAGGACACAGCCCAGTGTAACAGCCGCTTTTGACAGCTCTGTCTTTTGTTTTCTCATATCGCCATCTCCTATTCTGAAAGAAACTAAATGTATCTCTTTTTAGTATTCCTGCAGGGGGTGCTTCTATTTGCTTCCGGTATATTTTTTTCATTGCGTATGAATATGTTGGATGGCTCTAAGGCAGATATACAACATGCATTGCTGTGTACAGGGTTTCAGCAGCCAATGAAACCCTTGAAATTTTCCTGTTTATCGGTAAACGATATCCTGCATTCCTTTAAGAAACAGCACGCGCTTCTCAACGTTTGAAGAAGGAACGCAAAAAAGCGGAGTTCTCCCTTATCTCATGAAGTCTCTCCGCTTTTCATCCTCCTGCATTCTCATGAATCCAGCAAGCGCGATGTATTTAATTGGCAACGATATTAACGACCTTGCCCTTTACCACTATGATCTTCCGAACGGTTTTCCCTTCGATCTGAGCCGCAACTGCACTGATTGCCATCGCCTGCTTCTTCAAGCTTTCCTCATCACTTCCGGCATCTGTCGTGAACTTTCCGCGCAGCTTCCCATTTACCTGCACAATGACCTCAATGACATCCTCCACCAGTTTGGATTCATCATAGGTCGGCCATGGCTCATAGGTGATCGTTCCGGTTCCGCCAAATACCCTGCTCCAGATTTCCTCACCCATATGCGGTGCAAAGCAGGCAAACATCTTGGCAAAGCCCTTGGCATATTCCACATAGATGCTTTCTGCTTTATAGCATTCATTGATAAAAATCATCATTTGTGAAATGGCAGTATTCAAATTCAGCGTTTCAATATCGCTGGTTACCTTCTTGACTGTTGCGTGATAAACCTTATCCAGCCTTCCATCATTTGTGTCTGTGAATTTATCATAGTCTGTATACAGTCTCCATACACGATCCAGCCATCTTCTTGCTCCGTCCAGACCGGTTGTACTCCAAGGCAGAGCTGCTTCCAGAGGTCCCATGAACATTTCATAGACACGCAGTGCATCGGCACCATGGCTTTCTACAATGTCATCCGGATTTACAACGTTGCCTCTGGATTTGGACATTTTTTCATTGTTTTCCCCCAGAATCATTCCCTGGTGGAACAGTCTCTGGAACGGCTCCTTCGTCGGCACAACACCACAGTCATACAGCACCTTGTGCCAGAATCGTGCATACAGCAGATGCAGAACGGCATGCTCGGCTCCACCGACATACAAATCGACCGGCAGCCAGTGCTTCAGCAGCTCCGGTGCGGCGATTGCATCATCGTTTTTCGGGTCGATATATCGCAGATAATACCAGCAGGACCCTGCCCACTGCGGCATCGTATTCGTTTCGCGTTTTCCCTTGACACCATCGATTTCCACATTCAGCCAGTCCTCACAATGTGCCAGCGGTGATTCTCCGGAACCACTCGGCTTGAAGTTCTTGGTTTCCGGCAGCTCCAGCGGCAGCTCGTCGATATCAGCAGTACGTGTGGTACCATCCTCCATGTGAATGATGGGAATCGGTTCTCCCCAGTAGCGCTGTCTGGAGAACAGCCAGTCTCTCAGCTTATAGGTTGTCTTAGCACAGCCGCATGCATGCTCCTGCAGCCAGGCGATCATCGTGTCGATTGCCTCCTGTTTTCCCATACCGTTCAGGAATTCGGAATTGATATGTACGCCATCCTCTGTATAAGCTTCCTGCGTCACATCCCCGCCCTCCAGTACAGGAATGATGTCGATACCAAACTTCTTGGCAAACTCCCAGTCGCGGGTATCATGAGCAGGTACCGCCATGATGGCACCTGTTCCATAGCTCGCCAGTACATAATCGGAAATCCAGATTGGAACCTCTTTTCCATTTACCGGATTGATTGCATATGCTCCGGTGAAAACACCGGTTTTTTCTTTGTTCAGCTCCGTACGCTCCAGATCGGACTTCGTAGCACAGGACGCTTTGTATGCATGGATTGCTTCCTTCTGCTCCGGTGTCGTGATTTCATCCACATACGGATGCTCCGGTGCCATGACACAGTAGGTAGCACCGAACAGGGTATCGCAGCGTGTTGTAAACACGGTAAATTCCTTCTTGGTATCCTTGATTTTGAACACCACATTAGCACCCTTGGACTTTCCGATCCAGTTGATCTGCATTTCCTTGGTAGATGTCGGCCAGTCGCACAGCTCCAAATCCTCCAGCAGACGCTCTGCATATTCTGTGATTTTCAGCACCCACTGGCGCATCGGCTTGCGGATAACCGGGAAGCCTCCACGCTCACTCTTGCCGTCGATGACCTCTTCATTGGCAAGCACGGTTCCCAGCTCCGGACACCAGTTAACAGGGATTTCATCCACATAGGCAAGTCCCTTGTCATACAGCTTCAGAAAAATCCACTGTGTCCACTTGTAGTAGCTGGGGTCCGTCGTGGATATTTCACGGTCCCAGTCATAGGAAAAGCCCAGCGAGCGAATCTGTTCACGGAAATGATCAATATTCATCTTTGTGAATTCTGCAGGATGATTTCCTGTTGTGATGGCAAACTGTTCTGCCGGTAAGCCAAAGGCATCCCAGCCCATGGGGTGCAGGACATTGTGCCCCTGCATACGCTTCATACGGCATACGATATCCGTTGCGGTATAGCCCTCTGGATGTCCGACATGAAGACCGTTTCCGCTTGGATACGGGAACATATCCAGTACATAGCACTTCGGCTTATCAAAATCCCATGCATCGCAGGCAAAGGTTTTGTTGTTCAGCCAGTAGCTCTGCCATTTTTTTTCTACTTCCTGATGGTTGTAATTCATAACTGCATTCTCCTTTACATATCAAATAAAAAACGCCCTTATCTCTAAGGACGTCATAATTAACGCGGTACCACCTTAGTTCACTTGTACAAGTGCCCTTCATTTCTTCTTAACGCGAAGTTAAACGGATAGCAAGCTATCAGCTCCTTAACAAGTTCCGCAAGCTTTCATGTATCGATTCTCAGCAACATCGACTCTCTGTGACACTTCCACAAGGTACTACTTTAATTCTCAGCCTTTATACTTCATTAGTATATCCAATTTGCGTATCCTTTGTCAATCGTTCTCGGACATTTTCTAGGTGAAAAACAACAGATATCCGATGATGATCAACACCGCTGCCGTAAAAAGTGCCGGTTTTTCGATATCCTGTCCGTTTTGCTTCATCTCTTTGATCTGCACATAGTTTACCAGTGCATAGATCAGCAATGCCCCTGCCTTGGCAACCGGCTGGAAAGCAGGAAGGAAAAGCGACAGCAGAAACATAGCGACGATCCCGGCCACACCGCCGATGATCAGTTTATTTCTTTTGGATTTCATAGCATCACCTGAAACTAGAATAGCAGAATTCGGAAAGAAAAACAACCGTAATTGCATACAACTGAAAAAGGACGCGCATCACCACGTCCTTTTTCATTAGGTTATCGAAAGGAAATCGATATGAATAAAAGTAATTGAAATCGTGTAGTTTACAATAAAAGGAAGGAATGTAAAGAATACACAACTTTCAAGGTTATCACAATAGAGCCAATATCATGATAACAGAAATAAGGTACTTATTTCCTATCTATATAATAACATTTTTTACTCCGATTGTAAACCCTTCCACGTTTTTTCTTTCTCTTTCCACAAAACTCGGGAAGAAGAGACAATTCCCGGGTTTATCTGATTTCTTTATTTCTTTTGGATATAATCATCGATAGCTGCTGCCGCTGTCTTTCCAGCTCCCATTGCGAGGATAACCGTTGCGGCACCGGTGACAGCATCACCACCGGCGAATACGCCTTCTCTTGTAGTTGCTCCGTTATCGTCCGCTACAAGGCATCCCTTGCGATTGGTTTCCAGCCCCTTTGTAGTGGAGCGAATCAGCGGATTCGGCGATGTTCCGATGGCCATAATCATGCAGTCCACATCCAGCACGAAGTTGCTGCCCTTGATTTCCACAGGACGTCTTCTTCCACTGGCATCCGGCTCTCCCAGCTCCATGGATACACATTCCATGCCGCATACCCAGCCGTCTTCATTTCCCAGCACACGAACCGGGTTGGTCAGCAGCTTGAAGATGATTCCCTCTTCCATGGCGTGCTCCACCTCTTCCTTACGGGCAGGCAGCTCTTCCATGCTTCTGCGGTATACGATGGTCACTTCCTCAACACCCAGACGCTTTGCACAGCGTGCCGCATCCATCGCAACATTACCACCGCCGACGATAACAGCCCGTTTTGGATGCTGGATCGGCGTATCCACACCGTCCTTATAAGCCTTCATCAGATTGCAGCGGGTCAAAAATTCATTTGCGGAGTAAACACCCTTCAGGTTTTCACCCGGCATATTCATAAAGCTTGGCAGTCCTGCACCGCTTCCGATAAAGACGGATTCATATCCAGCATCAAACAGATCATCGACAGATTCACTGCGTCCGATGACCATATTGGTCTGAATATCGACGCCCATCTGCTTCAGCCCTTCGATTTCCGTCTGCACGACAGTCTTTGGCAAACGGAATTCCGGAATTCCATACATCAATACACCACCGGCAACATGCAGTGCCTCAAACACGGATACCTGATATCCTTTCTTCGCCAAATCTCCGGCACAGGTCAGACCCGCGGGTCCTGCCCCTACGACAGCAACCTTATGTCCGTTGCTCTTCGGCTTTTGCAGCTCATCCTTCACGTTTTCTCTGTGCCAGTCAGCCACAAAGCGCTCCAGACGTCCGATTGCCACAGCTTCTCCCTTAACACCACGTACACATTTTGCCTCACACTGCTTCTCCTGCGGACACACACGTCCGCAAACAGCAGGCAGTGAGCTAGTTTCATGAATGATCTGATAGGCTTCTTCAAAGCTTCCTTCCTTCACCCGTTCGATGAAATCCGGAATATTAACAGCGACTGGACAACCGCTGATACATGGCTTTGTCGGACAGTGCAGACAGCGCTGCGCCTCCTCCATCGCCATTTCCTTTGTATAGCCCAAAGCTACCTCTTCAAAATTATTTCTTCTGACCTCTCCGTCCTGGACAGGCATTTCCACTTTTTTTAATGACATGTTCGGCATATCAGCGTACCTCCTTATTCATCAGATTGCAGGCAGCATCTCTGGCATGTGCTTCAAAATCACGATACGTTGCCCCACGTGACATCGCTTCATCAAAATCAACCAGATGGCCGTCAAAATCAGGACCGTCCACACAGGCAAATTTCGTTTCGCCGCCAACGCTCAAACGGCACCCGCCACACATTCCGGTACCATCTATCATGATCGGATTCATGGATACCACAGTTTTAATGCCGTATTTCTTCGTCAGCTGACATACGAATTTCATCATGATCAGCGGTCCGATCGCAATGACCTCATCAAAGCTTTCCCCTTTGTTGATCAGCTCCTCCAGCACGTTGGTAACCAGCCCCTTAACACCGGTACTGCCATCGTCACTGACAAGATAGGCATGCGTACTGACCTGTTTGAATTCCTCCTCGAGAATCACCAGGTCCTTGTTACGGAATCCGGTAATCACCGTAACCTTTGTTCCGTTTTCATGTAAGGCCTTTGCTGTTGGATAGGCAATGGCACAGCCGACACCTCCACCGATGACACAGACCTTCTTATACCCGTCCACATGGGAAGGCTTGCCAAGAGGACCGACGAAGTCCAGAATACAATCCCCGACATTGAGCTGATTCAACAGCATCGTTGTCTTGCCGACAATCTGAAAGATGATCGTAATCGTACCTTTTTCTCTGTCATAATCCGCAATCGTCAACGGAATACGCTCCCCATCCTCGTGCACACGCAGAATAATAAATTGTCCTGCCAGTGCTTTTTTCGCAACAGCCGGTGCTTCAACAACCATTTTGGTAACGGTTGGATTTAGAATTTCTTTCTCTATAACCTTGTACATTGCTTCTCCTTTCTGAAAACTTTTTCATTTTTCTGAAAAAGTTCCATAATGCATAACTTTATTTTACCTTTTTTCGTTTGGATATGCAATATTTAAACGTCACATTTCCATGTTCTACTGCAATCCATCCAGTACGCACAGACACAGCATGCCTAACCGTACACCATTCCTGAACACATATCCCCTTATCATGTTCCATTGCCTCTGTTTGATTGACAAAGGGTGAATATAAAGAAAAAGACTTATTCAGCCGACCAATGTCGTTGCCTATCTAAGTCTTTTCTATACGGAATGGAATATTACAGACTCTTGTGCAGCAAAGAAAGCACGGTCTTTAAATCCTCGACCCCCATCTGTCCCGGTGCACTCGCTTTTTTTGCGGCTCCAAAGGTCAATGCAGAACCGAAGACCTCTCCGCACAATCTGGAAAGTACCCCTGTACCTGCCATGGACATTGTGATAATCGGACGATCCGCAAAGTTTTCATGCATGTCATTTGTCGCCTGCAGCAGTGTGATCACATCTGCCTTACAGGTTGGCATAACCGCGATTTTCGGGATATCCGCTCCCAGTGTCTGCATCGCCTTCAGACGCGTCAAAATTTCATTATAAGATGGTGTTTTGTCAAAATCATGGTTGGACATGATGACACGAACACCCTTGTCATGCGCATGGGCAATCAGTTCCTTTACCTGTGCTTCCCCAGTGAACAGCTCCACGTCAATCAAATCCGCGTTCCCACTGTCAATGATGGCTTTGTTCAGCTTTACATAAGCTGCTGTACTGATGTCCAGTTCGCCGCCCTCCTTCTTACTGCGGAAGGTCGCAAGAATCGGCATTTCCGGCATTGCTTCACGAAGTACCTGCAGCATCGCTACCGCTTTTTCACAGCACTCCACCTCTTCAAACCAGTCCATACGCCATTCAACAACATCCACAGGAACACTGTTTAGCACTTCTACTTCAGAAAGCAGCTCTTCCTTTGTTTTTCCGACAATCGGCACACAGATTTTCGGAATCCCCTCGCCGATTATTATATTTCTTACGTTTACCGTATTCATGTTTCCTCCTACTGCATACGTTTCGTATATGCTTTATACAATGCATCGCCAGTCTGCGCCTTGATGTTCTCATACACAGGCTGTGCTTTTTCGCGCAGCTGATCAATCATGGAATCCTCAAGCTCTATGATGGTCGTTCCGCTGCCAGTGATGATATTCAGACGGTCATTCACACGTTCATCCGCCTGCTGCCGCGCATAATTACGGGCATTCTCCGCTGCCATATCAACGATTTTCTGATCTTCGCTGCTTAACGATTGATAAAATTCATCATTGACAATTAACGAAAGCAGATGCGGCAGATGGTTCGTCTGAACGATGTAATCCTGCTGTTCATAAATTTTTCCGGATACGACAACCTCATATGGATTTTCCTGTGCGTCAATCGTCCCCTGCTGTAAGCCGATGTATACCTCGGAGAACGTCATTGGCGTCGGATTGGCACCGATGGATTGCCAGAAGGCGATATGATATGGATTTTCCATCGTCCGAATCTTCTGTCCCTTGAAATCATCAATGCTTTTGATTTTCCGGTTGGTCGTCATGACACGAAAGCTCTGATCTCCCATGGCCAGCAGTCGAAAGCCTTTTTCCTTATACACCTTGTTGATCATGGACATCAGGTCGGGATCATCCAATGTGCTGCGCAATTCCCTGATATCCGTATATGCTACCGGCAGATCGAAGATCGCCAGCTTGGGCATAAAATTGGTCTGCGGTGCCGTGTTTTGCAAAACGAAGGGAATATCCTGTCCCATACAGCTTTCTATCAGCTCACGGTCACTACCCAGCGTACCGTTCTCATACACCTGCATATGGATGGAACCCTTGCTTAACCGTTCCACCTCCTGTGCAAATTTATGGGCAAACAGTCCGGTTACCGTATCCTTGGGGGAATCGGTCGCAATGATCCACGGATATGCGGCAGAAGCCTCTGCCGGATCCTCAATCTTCTGCGCACAGCCGGACAGCAGCAGAGAGATGGTGAAAAGAGCGAATATAATCTTTTTCATAACGTCCCTCCTCTTACGATACCAGCAGAAGTGAAATCTGCGGAATAAAGGTAATGGCCAGCAGAGCGATCAGAAAGAAGACGATCAGCGGCATGGCCTTTTTCGCAATCTGCATGACCGGAACATCTGTCAGCGAGCTTGCGACAAACAGATTGATACCGATCGGCGGTGTCACAAAGCCGATGGCCAGGTTGACAACCATGATGATACCAAACTGAATCGGATCGATTCCAAGACTGTTGGTGATCGGAATCAGAATCGGAGTCAGAATCAAAATGGCTGGTGAGGTATCCATCACCATTCCAACGATCAGCAGCAGCACATTGATCACAAGCAGCACCGCAACCTTGCCACTAAAGGTGGACAGTATAAATTCCCCTGCCATCTCCGGAATCTGCAGCAGTGTAATGATACGGGAAAACGCCACTGCCGCGCTCAGGATAAACAGAATTGGTGCAAAGGTACGGATTGCCTCAACCAGCACACCCTTTATATCACGGAATTTTAATGTGCGGTAGATACACATGGAAATGATCAGCGCATAGAACACGGATATAACCGCTGCCTCTGTCGGAGATGCGATGCCACTGTAGATGCATCCCAGAATGATGACCGGTGTTAACAGCGCCCAGAAGCTGTCCAGAAACACCTTTACGAACCCCTTCTCATGCAGAACGGATACCTCCGCATGAATCTTTTCCTTATCCTCTCCATGCTTTTTACAATAATACAGCGCATACAGCATCAGCAGCAGGGCAATCAGAATCCCCGGAATGATGCCGGCCATAAACATTTTGCCAACACTGGCTCCACTCGCCATGCCAAACAGGATAAAGGGAATGCTTGGAGGTATAATGACGCCAAGGCCGCCCGCAACCGCAACAATGGCGGTCACAAATACCTTGTCATACCCCATACGGATCAAAAGCGGAATCGTCATACTGCCAACCGCAGCCACCGTTGCCGGTGCACTGCCGGAAATCGCACCGTAAAACAGACAGGTCACAATGACCGCACAGGGCATTCCCGCGGTATGCTCTCCTAGAAAATAGGAGAAGACGTCAAACAGCTTCTTACTGACACCGCCCTTTGCCATCAGAATACCGGATAACACAAACATCGGGACAGCGAGCAGCGGGAAGGAATCAATTCCTCCCAGCATTGCCCGGATGATGTATTCCGCCGATATATGAAAATTGGGATCCAGCAGCGAAGGTGCCAGAGATACGGCTGAAAGCGTTGCGGAAATCGGTACGGATACGAGCAGAAGAACGATAAACAAAATCATAATTACCATTGCCAGCATATCGTTACTCCCCTCTTTCCTTGATCTTTCCGCAGGTAATGAAATAGCGGATATTACCGATTTCCAGCACAATCTGCTGGAGGGCACGAATAGCGGCAAGCGTGAAGCCTACCAGCGGCGCCGCCTGTACAAAGGGCATCGGCAGTCCCAGTGCAGGTGACTTCTGCGCACTTGCGACACTCATTTGCAAATAGGTGACCGCATGCCATGCCAGAAACGCAAACAGCGCAAACAGGATCACGTTTAACACCAGCTGTGCAACGACATACACCGGCTTTGGAAACATGAGAATGACCTGATCGATTTTAATGGAAATCCACTTTTTGATGCAGTAGCTGATGCTTAAAAACCCGCTCCAGATAAAGAGGTAGCGTGTCAGCTCCTCGGACCAGCTCAGCGACGCGTTTAGTATGTAACGGCTGAACACCTGAAGGCCCATAAGCAGTGTCATCAGCACCAGCAGTGCAATCAGCAGCGCTTCTTCCAGATTGTCATCCAGCCATCGTATAATCTTCATGTTACTTCCTCCTAACCGTTAGAATTGCCGTTATTATATCATACCGCACATGCGTGCGGTATGATAAATTTCCATTTATTTCTACTATTTCCCTGCCAGCTTCTGAAAACGCAGGTTGACAAACAGTGCAAGCAATACACCGATGACGGTAATCACGATGTTCATCATCAGAATCTGTGCGGAGTCCATAGTACCTGCAACAGAGAGAATCGTATAATTGGAAAGACTGGACATAATCATGACAATACTTGTGATGGTTCCCTTGATATGCGGGAACAGATCATTCGCAGTTGCAGTAACCAGCTGCAGGATGACACCACCCGCACTGTAACCGACTAAGGCAGCACCGATATAGCACATCGTTTCACTGCGTGTTACATAGACAAGGATCAGCGTGATCAGGGTTACCAGCGGATACACAAACAGGAAGCGCACACCCTTGATGCGGGATACCAGGCCAGCCGTTACGATGATGGCCGCTAGAGAACCGAAGGAATAATATGTCTGCATCATGCTTGGATCACTCACTCCTGCCAGATCCTTTGCGAAGGTCTGTGCACAGTTCAGCCACAGCTGGAAGGTCGCGGTGCAGGTAAAGCCGATGACGATCAGCGCGATACTTTCCGCAGAGAAATGAGAATTGCGGATGTTTTCCAGCAGCCCCGGTGCTTTTTCACCGGCAGCCTTTTCTGCTTTTGGCATCGGTGCAAAGATAACCAGCACACCGATGATGAGAATCGCAATTCCACTGATGTACAACAATACGTTGTAGGAAAGACTTGCCCCGGCAAGTGCCCCCAGCATAAACGGCAGCAGCAGCTGTGCTGCAGAGATGAAGAATTTTGTCAGCATGGTTGCCAGAGAGGATCTTGGCTCCAGAATTTCCACACAGGCCGGAATGACACCGGTATCCAGAAAGGAATTCGCGATTCCTCCAAGAATTGCCGCAGCATACGCAACCCACATATTCGCTGACATAGCCACACCGATGAAGAAGATCGCATAGGATGCGATACCGATCAGGGAGGAAAGCTTTCTTCCCATTTTATCGGACAGCGGTCCTGCGATTGGAAGGGAAATCAAACGCCCCAGTCCCAGCGCAGCCGCAACCATCGTCACCTGTCCGATGGCATCCATGCCCTGTCCCCACTGGGCAACCAGCATTTCCTTGATCACGGCCTGTCCCAGAATGGAACAGCCGATCCCGTGAATGAAGTAATTCAAGTACAAGATAAAGGCACTTGGATAGTATTTTTTATTCATAACTTTCTCCTTATGTCGTTTGTTTATTTAAAATTTGATATCCAGAATTTCTTTCATGTAATCAATCGGCATTTCCTTACCTGTCCACAATTCAAATGCGGCAGCACCCTGATACAGCATCATGCCCAGACCGTTCATCGTCTTACAGCCGACTTCCTTTGCGACACGCAGCAGCTCGGTTTCCGTTGGCATATAGACAACATCGGTAACAATCAGATCCTTGCGCAGGAAGCTTGCGTCCGGAATGACCATCTGCCCTTCCAGCGGCTTCATTCCGACACCGGTCGCATTGGCAAACAGATAGCTGTCTTCGATTTCGCGTTTTAATGCTTCCGTATCCGCAAGATCAAACAGCGTCGCCTTACAGCTTGTTTTTTCGTTGATATTTTTTACATTTTGTTCTGCACGCTCCCAGAATTCATCACGGCGGTTGAAAATGGAAATTTCCTTAACCCCATCCAGAGCCATCTGAATTTCGATTGCCGTTGCAGCTCCACCGGCACCCGCAATGGTGACCTTCTTGCCGGCAGGCTCAATTCCTGCATCCTTTAAGGAACGCATATATCCGATACCATCGGTAATATGTCCGGTCAGTACCCCGTTGTCATTGACAACCGTATTGACAGCACCACACAGCTCGGCAGCAGGAGATAAATGATCCAGATACTGTCCGATTACGGTTTTGTTTGGCATGGATACATTGTAGCCGCGCACCTTCAGTGCCTTAAAGCCCTTTACCGCATCCTCCAGCTCTTCGTTTCCTACCTCAAATGCGAGATAAGCATAATCAAGTCCCAGCTTCGCAAATGCCTCGTTGTGCATCTTTGGTGATTTTGAATGACGAATCGGTGTCGCAATCAATCCGATCAGTTCTGTGTGTCCGCTAATTCTTTCAGCCATTGTTAGTTCCTCCTTATATAACGTGTTCCGTTTCTTTTCTATAAAAATTCTTTCTGTTTCAATGCGTTGAGAATGTTTCTTCCCTCTGCCACACCGTCGATGATTCTTCTGGCACGTACGCTGTCACCGATATTGAACAGCTCCACATCCTCGTCCGCAAAGGTCTGCTTCAGCTCCTCCATAACCGGAGAATATGCACGCATACCCAGGCATACAAAACCGTAATCGAAATCCAGTGTTTCCATCTGCTCGTTGCGTTTTACAACAAAGTGATCCGGATGCACTTCCTGCAGTGCTGTAGAGGTCAGTACCTGAACGTTGTGTTTTTCCAGCATATCGTAGGTTCCCACCTTGGTAACGGTATCCAGATCCTTTCCGACAACCGGAAGCATTTCCACAATGCTTACAGCAGCCCCGCGTTTTGCGAAGAATTCCACTACATCTAATCCTACCGCACCGCCGCCGACAACGCAAACCTTTTTGCCGCTGAGATCCTGTGGATACTGATCAATATGCTGGATCATACCCAAAATGCCATTGACTTGACTTCCTGGCGCATCGATGTTTTCGCGCAGTCCGCTGATGGGCGGAAGCAGTGGTGTAGAGCCGGTCGCATTGATGATGAAATCCGGCTTCAGCATCTTCACAAAGGAAGGGGTTGCCTTGGTAGACGTAAAGGTGATCAGGTTGCGCAGCTTTTCTGCACGATGAATCAGATAATCCGGAAAATCACGAAGGCGCTTCTTATCCGGAATCTTGGAAATCTCCACACTCAATCCACCCAGATGATCCTCTTTTTCAATCAGGAAGGTCGTACAGCCAACCTCTGCAGCAGTACATGCTGCCTCAAGACCGGCCGTACCGCCACCGATGACCACGACATTACATGGCTTTTTCACCTTCCAGCTGCGGTACTCCTCCCCCTCGTTAACACTTGGATTCACACTGCAGCGAATCGGACGGTTCAAGCCGATGCGATGTCCGGAGCAGCCGATGTTGCAGGAAATACATTTACGAATCGTATCTTCCTTTCCGTAATGCACCTTATTGGTCCAGTTCGGGTCAGCAATCATCTGCCGTCCCATACCGATCAAATCTGCATCTCCGCGCTCCAGAATATCCTGTGCAACCTTAGGGTCACGGATGTTTCCGGTTGTGATGACCGGCTTCGCAAAGGCTTCCTTTACCGCTTTTGCCATATAGGAGCGCCATCCATCCGGCAGATAGTTCGCATCGATCTGATACTGAATGGAATCCACAAGACCGCAGGATACATCAATGATGTCCGCTTCCGCATGGAAGTATTCCAGCAGCTGTATGGTATCCTCCAGCGTATTGCCGCCCTCTAAAAATTCATCTGCACTGATCCGTACGATAATCGGGAACTGCGGCCCGACTTCCTTGCGGACAGCCTCCAGAATCAGTCTTGCAAAACGGGCGCGGTTTTCATAGCTGCCGCCGAATTCATCTGTTCGCTTATTGGTCAGCGGAGATAAGAACTGATTGATCAGATAGGAATGTCCCGCATGGATTTCAACAGCATCAAAGCCGATGATCTGTGCACGCTTTGCCGCTTTCGCATAGCAGTCCACGATGTGCAGAATCTCCTCTTTGCTCAATGCACGCGGTGCTGCCCCGTTTTTCTTATTCGCTACATCACTCGCACTTACCGGCTGCATACCAATTCGCTCTTCCACAGCGCTAGCGCCGGCATGATTCAGCTGAATTGCGATTTTTGTGTTGTGTTTATGAATCGTCTCCACCAGCTTATACAGCCGTGGAATGTAGTTGTCATGATCAATGCGCAGCTGTGTGGTTCCATTGGATCCGCATGGATAATCCACACACGCATTTTCCACGATGATCAGTCCGGTACCGCCCATGGCACGCTGTTCGTAGTAGTCGATGTGCAGAAAACTCATCTCACCGTTCTGCTCACCAAAGTTTGTTCCCATCGGTGTCATGACAATACGGTTTGGAATCGTCATCTGCTTGACACTCAACGGCTCAAAGATTGAAGAATACTTTCCCATTACTATGCCTCCTAATTGTGAATGTTATCTTATTCACAAACATTACAAGGACATTATATAGATTCTGTAACATGTAAACAATTCATAATTTTTACAAAATCTATAGATTTTATCTATAAATGAGCTATACTATTCGTATGGTAAATACTGGAGGTATGCGTATGAATCTGAATCATCTGCACTATTTTCGCGTGCTGGCAAAAACCGAGCACTACACACAGGCTGCCAATCAGCTGGATATCACACAGCCCTCCCTCTCCCACGCCATCGCCGCTTTGGAAAGGGATTTGGGCTGCTATCTGTTTGAAAAGCAGGGGCGCAATATCAAGCTGACGAAATATGGTCGTATCTTTTATGAATATATAGATAAGGGCCTGCAGGAAATCGATCTGGGAGAGAGGCGCTTGCGCGATCTCACCTCACAGGAAAACGGTTGGATCGATCTTGCTTTTATTTATACGCTGGGCAGCCACTACGTCCCCCATCTGCTGCAGAGCTTTCTGGCTCAGTCGCAAAACCGCAATATTAAATTTTCATTGAAACAGGGCAATACAACAGAAATATTGCAGGGTCTGAAGGAGGAAAAATACGATGTGGCCTTTTGTTCCTATGTGGATCATCAGCCGGATATCAATTTTCTGCCCATTGCACAGGAGGAGGTCGTTGCCATCGTTTCCCGCAATCATCCGCTGGCGGTGCATGACAGCGTTGATCTCGCCAGACTGAAGGAGGAAACCTTCGTCTATTATGATCGCCAAAGCGGTATCCGCCCGCTGCTGGATTCCCTGTTTGAAAAGGTCAGCATTCAGCCCAACATCATCTGTGAGGTGGAGGAGGACAGTGCCGTCATCGGTCTGGTAGCCATCAATTATGGAATCGCGCTGGTGCCAAACATCGCCATGCTGGAACAGTTTCCAGTAAAAAAGCTGACCATCACAAATCCGCCGCATGAGCGCTATATTTATCTTGCGACTGTCAAAAACCGCTATCTTCCCCCGGCAGTACACACCTTTTGCAATTTTATCGTACATCACACCTCCATCAAAAATCCGCACATCAGTGATTGATTTTCCATTTATTTTCATAAATTTTCACAGAATATGAAAATTTGTGCTTGCATTTTCCGTAAGAGTGTTGTATCCTAATGGCAATAGGAGTGATACCCGTGAACAAATCCATACAGACAGCAGCTTATTATTTTTACTTTAGATAGCCCTGAAACAAACCATTGAGATCATCGTGGTTATTTTAGCGTTTCAGGGCATAAAAAAAGCATCGAACGAAGAAAACGTTGATGCTTTTTTTGTAGCCTGTCTCGGATACAGCAAGCTTCTATGATAGAAAATTAAGAAAAGAGAGGAAGAGAACAGATGAGATACGGACTTATTGGTGAAAAGCTGGGACATAGCTTTTCAAAGGATATTCATGAAAGGATTGCGGATTACACCTTTGATCTGATTCCGCTGAGCAAAGAGGAATTCAAGACATTCATGGAGAAAAAGGAGTTTACTGCATTGAATGTAACCATCCCTTACAAAAAGGATGTCATCCCCTACCTGGATGAAATGGATGAGCATGCCAAGGCAATCGGTGCAGTCAATACGATCGTCAATGAGAATGGAAGGCTAAAGGGGTACAATACCGACTTCACCGGATTTCTATACATGGTGAAAAAGCACAATGTACACATGGAAGGAAAAAAGGTATTGATTATCGGAAACGGCGGAGCCAGTGCTGCCATTCAGGCAGTTGTGCAGCATGAGCAGGCAGGCAGTATGGTCATCGTCGATGTAGTCCCTGGAAATGGTGCTATCAGCTATGATGAAATGTTCTCCAGCCATCTGGATGCGGAAATCATCATCAACACCTCCCCGATTGGAATGTATCCGCGGATCGGCAACGCACCGATCGATATCAGTATGTTTCATAAATGCGAGGCTGTCATGGATGTGATCTACAATCCGATTCTGACAAGATTGTGCTTCGAGGCGCAGGAAATGGATATTAAGCGTGTAAACGGTCTGGAAATGCTGATAGCACAGGCTAAGCAGTCCGTGGAGTTCTTTCTGGATAAGAGCATCGATGATCAGATCATCGACGATATCTATCAGGACATGCTGCGGGAGCGCTGCAATATCGTATTGATCGGAATGCCCTCTGCTGGCAAAACAACCATCGGTAAAATGCTGGAGGACCGTATGCAGAAGGAGTTCATCGACCTGGATGATGTCATTATCGAAAAGGCCGGAAAATCCATTCCGGAAATTTTCGAGGAAAGCGGAGAGGCAGGCTTTCGCGCCATTGAAACCGAGGCGGCAATCGAGGTCAGCAAGCTCAACAATAAAATCATCGCTACCGGAGGCGGTACGATCAAGCATAAGGTAAATATGGATTACCTGCGGCAAAACGGAATTACGATTTTCATTGACCGCGATGTGGATAAGCTGATCAGCTCTGATCCGAACCGTCCGCTGTCCAAAAGCAGTGATGCCCTTGCG
Source organism: Clostridium sp. DFI.1.208 (assembly GCF_024463855.1). Lineage (NCBI taxonomy): Bacteria > Bacillati > Bacillota > Clostridia > Eubacteriales > Clostridiaceae > Clostridium > Clostridium sp. DFI.1.208. The sequence continues at coordinate 124,794 of NZ_JANGCA010000001.1, forward strand.
AAAATGCATGCCGAGCGTCTGCCGCTGTACCAGAAATATGCAGCCTATGTTGCAGTAAACAATAGTGACATCGAATCAACTGTCACAGAAATCGTAGAAGCCTATCACAGCATTTTGATTGATGCTGTCAGCGACTAGAAGAAAAGAGGAAGAAGCAATGATTATCACATTAAAAAAAGATGCTCCCAAGACAGAGGTCGAAAAGCTGATTCATACATTTGAAAACAAAGGATTATCCGTTACCATGATCCAGGGAGATAATTATAATGTCTTCGGTCTGGTTGGTGATACCTCCAAAATCGATGAAAAGCTGGTCAAGGCACATCCGTTTGTCGAAAATGTCACGCGAATCGCAGCTCCCTATAAAAAGGCAAACCGCCTGTTTCATCCGGCGGACACGATCGTGGATGTAGCCGGCATCAAGGTTGGCGGGAATGAGAAAATCGTCGTCATCGGCGGCCCCTGCTCCGTAGAGGGCGATACGCAGATTATGGATATTGCGAAGGAGGTAAAGGCTTGCGGCGGCGATATGCTGCGTGGTGGTGCGTATAAGCCGAGAACGAGTCCGTATGCATTTCAGGGCATGGGAAGTGAGGGTGTTGCCTGCATGGTGCATGCCAGAGAAACCTATGGACTTCCAATCGTCAGTGAGCTGATGAGTGCGGATAAAATCGATGAATTCGTCGAGCACGTGGATCTGATTCAGATCGGTGCCAGAAACATGCAGAACTTCGATCTGTTAAAGGCGGTCGGGCGCATCAACAAGCCGGTGCTGTTAAAGCGCGGACTTGCCAATACGATTGAGGAATGGATCATGGCTGCTGAATATATCATGTCTGAGGGTAATGAAAACGTGATCTTCTGTGAGCGTGGTATCCGTACCTTTGAAACCTATACACGAAATACGCTGGATCTCAGTGTAGTACCGATTATCAAGGAGAAAACGCATCTGCCGATCATCATTGATCCAAGTCATGCAACCGGTGACTGGAGACTGGTGGAATCGGCTTCCCTGGCAGCGATCGCCGCAGGTGCAGACGGTCTGATTATCGAGGTGCACAATGATCCGGAAAATGCATGGAGCGATGGTGCACAGTCATTGAAGCCGGAGCGCTTCGGTGAGGTGATTCGCAAGGGAAGAAAAATTGCCGAGGTGATCGGACGCAGCATGTAGGCGTTATTACCTCCTGTATACATGCAGTTGTAAACGCAGGAAAGAAACGTAAAAGAATCCCACCCCAAAATGGAAAAGGGATTCTTTTTTTCATGATTGCTTACAGCACTTCTTCCCTGCAGACCAATGCAGATTTTGCCGTTTCGCTAAAATATTTCATAGCCTCCTGTGGATACCTGCCGGCTGCCGTTTCACCGGTCAGCATAATACTGGAGGCCCCATGGTAAACCGCATAAAAGATATCACTAACCTCAGCTCTTGTAGGTACTGGATGCTCCATCATGGAATCCAGCATCTGGGTTACCACCATATACGGCATGGAATGTGCCCTGCATATATCCTGTATCCGCTTCTGTACAGCGGGCAGTTCCCATAAGGGCATCGCATTGCCGAGATCTCCTCTGGCAATCACAATCTGATCGCAGTATGGAAAAAGCTCCTCCAGACGCGCTACCCCCTCCATGTTTTCAATTTTTGCATAGACCTGCAAATCCGGATTCCCGATGCTTTGCAGAGTTTCCCTAACCGTAATCAGATCCTGTGCATTTCTTACAAAGGGCTGCATGATTCCGGTAACGCCATACTGCCTGGCAGCCTTCAGATTGCGGATATCGCTTTCCGTAAGTGTCGGCAATTCAATGTGACCGTTCACCAGAGCCAGACTTTTCCCCGATTTCAACACACCTCCATGCAGAACAGTACACAGCAAAGCATCTTCCCTGACCTGTTCCACCTCCAAAAGAATACGACCGTCATCCAGCAGAAGCTGTTGCTGTACAGCTGTATGCGCCAGCAGCTCAACAGGAATCGGAATTTCCTTTCCCAGTTCGACAGTCTGCTGTTCTTTCAACAAGACTGGCTCCTTCAGCCTTCCAATCCGCAGCTCCGGGCCCTTCATATCAATGAGCAGCTTAGCCTGTACGCCTGCCTGCTCCTGTGCTTTGTGGAATGCGTACAACCATTCTTCGCAATCTGTCAAATCCACATGGGAAAGATTCAAGCGCACACCATTCATTCCCATACAAAGCATTTCATACAGGGCATCCTGTGTATGCAGGGATGGCCCGAGCGTTCCATAAATATCCAATGATTTCATTATCCTGTACCTCGTTTTTTTTTATTATAGCAGATACGACGTGTTACAAGGATATTTTATTTCTTTTTTTCTTGTCATCTTCTACTTCCCACAGAATCGTAGAGAAAATAAAAATAGTGGTATCCAGAAAATCCATCTGTAAACAATAGATCATCGTTTCGCATACGTACCAAGAGAAAAGATGTAGACATGAGAAATACCTGGTAATATTTTTAGCGTTATATAGAAAGATATCTGATGAAGCACCCATTATGTGATGTTTTCTTTTTCAGCAATCGCTAGCTAAATCGAGCCATGAATTTTAGAGACAGAATTTACACCAAGGCAGCTGGAAAAGCAGACAATTTCTATATGAGAACCGTCTGCTTTTCATCATTACATTCACACAAAGCTAGAGAGAAACAAGGCGCTGCTTTTCATAAAGCAATGGCTTTATGAATTTTCAGCTGTCTTCCCTGCCTCTACTTATTATGAAATTCTAATACTTGTTTAATTCTCCGCATGACACACTATTTTCTACAGTACCCACTTCCTGTCCATTTCCTGTCACAGCCAACCTATCGCTCTTCCAATATATTTTATTTTATCCTGATAGAAAATACCTTCAGGCAGTGCAAATGGCAAGGATACATCGGAATGAACAGCTGGAGGAGCTTCCTGAGGGGCAGAGCATCCGGTAAGAAAAGCATTGCGTCCAGAATCCATCCATATCTCAATTTCATACCGCCATACAGAAAGCCTTATGTATGCGCATCCGCTTCATTCCCATGGGATATCTCACACAATCGTAAACGGATGACACAGCGGTGCAGCTACGATTTTAACACCCTTCAGCTTTTCGGACAGAAATGCCGCCATATCCTGAATAAAGATATGTTCAATACCATAATGTCCGGCATCAATCACAGCAAGGCCCTGTGCTACCGCATCAAGTCCGGTATGATGGGAAATATCTCCGGTAATCAATACATCGCACTGCTTGTGAAGCGCATACGGAATCATACTGTTTCCAGCACCCGGAGAAATCGCGATTCGCTGCACCTGCCTGCTTATATCACCATAAACCTGCACACCCTGCAGCTCAAAGGTATGCTTGAGCTGTTCGCAGAGCTCAAAAAGCGAAATCGCGGTATTCAGGCTTCCATACTGCCCGATTCCCTTTCCATCCTCACTGGTGACTTCCAGCACCCTTGTGTTTTCTAGATGCAGAAAACGTGCAGAAAGCTCTCCCATGCAGGCAACATCATAATTGGTATGCATGGCATAGCAGCACATGTCGGCTTGTATCAGCTTTAAAATCCTTCTGCCGATGAAATCCTGATCGTGAATCTGCTTGATTCCGTTAAATAATAATGGATGGTGGGTAATCAGCAAATCCGCGTTTTCAGCCGCAGCAGCTGCAATCACTTCATCCGTGGCATCTAGTGCAATATAAATCGTTGTTACGTTCTTATCAAAGAAGCCTGTCTGAAGCCCGCAATTATCCCAGTCCAGCGCATAGGCTTTCGGACAGCGATCCTCGATGATATTCAATATTTCAGCACAGCGCATATGCATACCTCCCAATATTACTGAAACGGATCAAATGAAAAGCTGTCATCAAAGCGAACAAGAAATTCGCTGATCAGTTCAATGATCGTTTCCAAATCCTGATAGCTTGCAGTTTCAATGGAGGAGTGCATATAGCGCAACGGGATGGAAATAAGGGCAACCGGTACGCCGCCGTTTGTAAAATGGACCACATCGCCATCCGTTCCGGCCTTTCCGGCAAACACCTCCCACTGTACATCCAGCTGACATTCCTCGGCAATCGCAGCGAGCGCCGCATTCAAAGGCTTGTTGATCATGCTGTTGGAGCATAGCACAGCCCCTTGGCCAAGCTTTACCGTTCCACTCGCATCACCAGTAACGCCCGGATAATCACTCGCAAAGGTAACATCCACAATCAATGCACAGCTTGGCTTCACACGGGTTGCGACATGATACGCCCCTCGCATGGTCGTTTCCTCACCACAGGTTGTCGCCGCATACATACCGCAGGCCGCCTGCTTCTGCTTGGCTTTCTTCAATGCCTCCAGAATGATAAAAGCACCGATACGATCATCCAATGCACGTCCGGCAAACTTCCCCTGTGCAAGCTCAGTAACATCACTTGCAGCACATACCGGATCACCGATGGAAACATAGCGCTCGCACTCGGCCTTGCTGTCAAAGCCCAGATCGATAAACAAATCATCCGCCTTTACTTGTTCCTTATTTTCCAGTGTACTGTTTGTCACAACGACGCCGGGCAGGATTTGAGAAGCGCAGACAACCTGTACATGTGTACCCAGATATAAAACCGGATGGATACCGCCTGCCTTTGTTACCTTCAGCATCCCATCCTCGCAAATTCGCGTGACCAGAAAGCCGATTTCATCGATATGCCCGCAAAGCAGAACCTTCGCATCTGCATGCGGATTCACAACGCTGATCACATCACCAGTCGCATCCGTCAGAATTTCATCCGCCACCGATTCCATATGTTGAATCACCTTTTTCTGTAATGCAATTTCATGACCGCTGACACTTGGTGTCCTCAGCATATCATACAAAAATTCCTTATCCATAAATATCATGTCTCCTTTTTAACGTAATCGCATCCAGTGTGCACGCCAATACACAGCCTATGCTGTAGCATACCAAATCACTCCATACAAAGCCCTGTCCCAGCAGATAGCGCAGCGGTGTCGCACGCAGTGTATTGAGCCAGTCATAGTCCAGCAGCTGTGAGCATTCAATCAGATAAGAAAACAGCAGCGTAGCGATGAATAGCGTTTTCGCTCTGGCATGGGGAAACAAAAGGGCGAAGATTCCATACATCATCATCGACCACAGCGTGTCTCCTCCATATTCCCGAAACCAGTTGGGCAAGGAATATGTACTTCTGGACAACAGTCCTGCCGCTATTACCACCCCTACAAAACCAGCCAGCAGCCAGCGGTTTCTTCTGTTCTGTTTTCTCATATAGGCCTCCTATACAAAAATAGAGTGTTCCCACTCTATTTGCGAATATACTGAACTGCGATACACTGCGGTCCCCCCTGTGTGATAAAGGCCGGTGATAGCTTTAACAGCTCCAGCTCCGTATCCGGGAACGCATTTTTCAATCGGTCTATAAAGAAGCGCGCATCCGCTAACGCATCTGCATGAGATACAGATATACGATAGGCCGCATCCACCCCATGCTCACGGAAGTAGCTGATAATGGAATCCGCTGCCTTGGACAGCGTACGTGTAATCGTAAATTTATCCAGACGGCTTCCATCCTCCACCGCATGCATGACCGGCTTCAGCTTCAACAGCCCGCCGATACTCGCTGCTGCTGGCTTTAAACGCCCGCCGCGCTTTAAGAAGCTGAAATCCTGCGGAATCAGAAAGGAATGCTCGTGTGCCATGCTTTCCTTTAAGGCTGCGACAATATCCGCTGCCTTTTTTCCTTCATCGCGAAGCTTCACCGCCTTTTCTACCAGGTAGCGGTGCGGTCCGCACAGCGTCTGTGAATTCAATACCGTTATGCGATCTGCATTGGGCGCCTGTTCCTTCGCCATCAGCGCTGTCTGATACGTACCGGACAGACCATCTGCCATACAGATGTTGAGGATTTCCGCATCATCATGCTCCTCATAGGCAGCCAGCACATCGCCAATCGGCGGCTGTGAGGTTGTCGGAATACCTCCTGAACGAACCTTTTCCAAAAAGGATGACGTGTCAAAGCATAAATCCCGGTAATGCTCATCCTGGATACTGACGCAGAGAGGAATCACATAAACATCCATGTCATTTCCTTCCGCAACCGTAAAGAGTGCAGATGTGTCTGTAATGATATGTACCATAATATTTTTTCCTTTTCCTAGTTGACCATTTCCATGCGCGTTTTATAATCCGGCATGTAGTTCTCTATAATATTGTAGAACGCCTTGGAGTGATTCGGCTGAATGAAATGAACAAACTCATGTAGCACCACATATTCGATGAACTCGAACGGATAATGAATCAGCTTCCGGTTCAGTGTGATCGAGTTCTTGGCCGGTGTACAGCTTCCCCATCTGCTTTTCATATCCCGAATTTTTACGTCCGGAAATTCCAGATGGTAATCGCTCAAGGAGCGAAATGTCAGTGTGGCGATGTCCAGAAACACATCCTTGCACAGCTTATCGAGAAACTGCCGGATGACCTTTTCCGGGTCTGCCTGCTCTTTGCATTGTACATACAAAGTGTCCTTGTCATAGCTTACGTGATTGTACTTCCCTGTCGTCTTGCGGATTTTCAGAGAATTGCCAAACAATACGATATGCTTGTCGTCGATCATGGATTTCTGACTTCTCTCCTGCATGGATTTCTGATGCTTCACAATCCAGGAAACCTTGCTGGAAACAAAATCGTCGATTTTATCCATAGGCACAAACGGATTCGCACTGACCACGACCTCTCCCTTGGAAGAGATCCTCATGTTGATATTTTTTACCTGTTTTGTAACCAGTGTATAGGTAATCGGATATTTTCTACACTGAACAACCTTTTTATTTACATCCATTTAACTACTACCCCAATCTCTAGTGCGCATCTAATTATCTCATACTTGATTAAAAAAATAAACAGTTTTTTGGTAAGGAATTCTGGAATTTTTTACAATGGCGGAAAGTGCAGGAAATGAGCAGATTTTCCATTTGTTTTTTACGGTCTGTGTTATTCTGTGTTACAATACCTACGGTGATATTATGAGCTATAACAATCCGTTTCCATACAGTGATGACAACAAGCGTTATCATACCTGGAATTATTACCTGAAGCACCGCTTTCACAGCAAGGTGTTCAAGGTTCCTCTGAATGCGAATTTTTCCTGTCCCAACCGGGATGGCACCTGCGGCGTCGGTGGCTGCACCTTTTGCAGTGCCCTTGGCAGCGGTGATTATGCGGGAGATATCCATGACAATCTGTTTCGGCAGTTTGATCAGGGAATGCAGATGATGCAGAAGAAATGGCCGACGGGAATCCCGATGGCATATTTTCAGGCATATACCAATACCTATGCCCCGCTTCCCGTGCTAAAGTCTACCTTTGCCCCCTTTGCACAGCGCGATGATATCGCAGCGATCAGTATCGCCACACGTGCCGATTGTCTGGAGGATGATAAAATTGCCTATCTGCAATCCCTGTGTGCTGATAAGGAAATCTGGGTGGAGCTTGGATTACAGAGCATTCACGATGCTAGCGCACAGCGCATCAACCGCGGACATACTTATGCACAGTTTTTGGATTGTGTCGAGCGGCTGTCGCATACCGATTTGAAAATCGCTGTACACCTGATGAATTCACTGCCTGGCGAAAACAAACAGCAGATGCTGGAAACCGCGGCTGCAGTGGCAAAGCTTCCCGTGCATGCTGTAAAGATACATATGCTGCATATCATGGAGGGCACACGCATGGCTCAGGAATACAGACAAGCCCCGTTTGCGATGCTGAGCAGAGAGGAATATATCGACATTGTCATTCGCCAGCTGGAGCTGCTTCCACAAGAAATGATCATCCAGCGGCTGACGGGAGATGGCGTGAAGGAAGCGCTGATCACCCCGCTTTGGACACTGAAAAAGGTAACGATTCTCAATGACATCGATAAGGAAATGAAGCAGCGCAATACCTGGCAGGGAAAGTACAATACGTAACCTTCCCTTTTTTTTCGCATAGAATAGTGCAAGAGGTGACGATCAATGAAGGTACTGGCTGTCCTTATGCGTATTGAAAAGCTCGATAACGCCTGGAAATGGTTTATCAACAAGCCGTATGTAGACCGCGTGGAAGCACTGGGCTGGAGCCTGTATCCCATCTGCAGCATGGCGGGAATTGCGAGCGCGCTGCAGGTATGCGATGCGCTTTTACTGCCCGGAGGCTATGATGTGCAAAGCTATTATCTGAAGGAGGCACGCGATGAGCATGTCGCAACCTATGCGCAGCCGATGGATCATCTGGAATTTCAGGTAATCGACGCATTCATACACAATGAAAAGCCGATTCTGGGAATCTGCCGTGGGATGCAGACACTAAATGTATATGCCGGCGGGACACTTCTGCAGCATATTGATACACAGACCCACGCACCAAAGCAGCTGCATACCGTACACAGCAGCTCACGCAGCGTATTGCATCAGCTGTATCCACAAAGCTTCACCGTAAACAGCTACCATCATCAGGTAGCCGGGCGATTGGGAGCGGGTTTTTATACCTCTGCCTTCAGTGAGGAGAATTATGTAGAAGCCATGGAGCATGAGAATGGCCGCATTCTCGCTGTCCAGTGGCATCCGGAGCTGATGGAAGACGATCAGATCCTTCCTTATTTTCTGGATGTTGTCTGCGCCTGAATTTTTTTCCTGCTCTTCCACCATTTCCAAACAAGCCACAGCATGATGGCCAGAGAAAACCAGGTGCCGAAGGCATCCACATTCATCACAGTTCCCAGATAGCGCAGAGACAGTGTTACCAATAAACTGCGCAGCAATCTGGCAAAGCCGTCACACAGCAGAAACGGAAACAGCCGCATGCTGGTGAAGCCGGCAAGATAGGCAAGAAGAAAATCCGGAATCGGGGTGATGCCACCAATGAAGACGGCCAATAGACCATAGCTCTCCATCAGCTCCTCGCCATGCTCCACATCTTCTTTTGCGGCGATGTTATACAGCACTTTTTTACCCAGTATCCGGGCAATGCCATAGCCGATCGCCCCGCCGATGCAGGTGCCTACTGCACCCTCCAGTGAGTACAGCAGCCATTTCTGCGGTGCATGCAGCACCAGCGGTACCAATATGACCTCCAGAGAAGGAAGTGGAAGAAATGCTTTTAAAACAGAATACAGTATCAGACCGATATCCTGCCATACGATAAAAAAGTCCTGTACGTTCATGAAATCCCCTCATTTCATTATACGTACAGGATTTTGTTTTATACCAGTTCCAGCAGGTCATCGATAATCAGATCCGGATGCAGACAGCGCTGTTCGCAATCCAAACGGGAATGCACACCGCTTGTCACAAAAATCGTCGTACAGCCATGCCGCAAACCAAAGGCGACATCGGTTTCCAGATTATCCCCGATTACAACAGCATCCTCTTTGGCGATTTGCGCATAGCGCAACGCTTCCTTCAGCATCGGCTCATGTGGCTTTCCGATCATCCATGCCTTCTGCTCACTGCAATATTCCAGCATATGCACCATCGCACCGTTTCCGATGCGAAAATAGTCTCCATGCGGCAAGCGTCGATCCGGATTGGTACCAATCAGCACCGCACCCTTCTGTAAATGATAAAAGGCCCGACACAGCTTTTCATAGGTCACATTGGAATCAAGACCGGCAAATACCGCCTCCACATGTTCATCACACAGCGTAAAGCCCTGTTCCAGCAGCGCCTCCCGCATTCCCTCTTCTCCGATGTAAAACACACGCTGCAGCTGTGTTTCATGCCGGACATAGGCGGCAGCTGCCATCGCACTCGTAAAATACTGTGCGTCCTGTAATCCTTGAAAGCCCATCGCTTCCATCTTCTTGCGATTCTGTGCGTGTGTACGCATGGCGTTGTTCGTCAGAAAATAATATGGAATCTGCTGTTTATGTAAGGCGTCTATAAACAAGGGGGCACTGGGAATCACTGCATCCCCGCGATACATTGTTCCATCAAGATCCAGAAGCAGTGTTTTATGCTGCAGCAGTGGATGCATCATCGTATACTCCTATGTAGTGGTGAAGAAAAGCCTCCTGTGAGAACTGTTCCTGATCGAGAAAGGCTTTCATAAGCATACAAAGCAAAGACAGCAGCGCCTGCTGTGTCGTACTCTTAAACCGCAGAGTACTGATATCATCCAGCACAAATTCCGCAATCTGATGATCTCGATCAAAGCAGATCACCACACGTCTTCCTGCGTGCATCCCACAATAGAAGCGATAATATACATCATGATAGATCAGCTCATAGCCATCCCGACTCTTTTTCAGCTCTCCGATTTGCTCATCTCCCTCGTATACGGTGAAATCCATACACGGACGAAACCGGGAATACCATTTACGCAGCTGATAAAAGCCCATAATATCATGACCGTACATATTTTTCAGATACACACTCAGCAATCCGTCTTCCTTTTCATAGGAAGCGCGGAATACACAACGTCCCTGTTCCTCAATACTGTATTCGTCAATGTCCTTACGCATCGTAAATTCCATTGTCTTCACGTCCTTTCATGAAAAAGCTCTTGATCGCACAAGAGCTCTTTATCTTAACCCACTATCGTAGGGTTACACAGTCTTTCGATGTCACCTTTATTATAGGTGATTTCTGTTCAATTTTCAAGACATGGTGAACAGGTGTGCAAATTTTGTTTATGCCTTCTCAGCGCAGGGACACGTTTTCAATCATATTTCCGAAGGCGCTAGCAGGACACATACTGCCTACCTTTCCTTTTGCTGTATGCTTTCTTTTTGTACAAGCAGATCAGGAATTCGTCTTTGCTGCCTTTTTCTGAAAATGATGTACATAAGTAAAGATCAGCAGCAGCGGCACGATGGAAAAAGCAGCAACGATATACAGGGTCCAGTCATACCCGAAGGCTTTGGACAGATAGGACGTGATCAGCGGTGTAATCAATCCACTGACGCCGATAAATACGGCCATGGCAAACATCTGTGCACTGCTGAACAGCTTTTGTGGTGTGATTTCCTTTACCAGCACCTTGCTTGTCAGCATGATGATGGGCAGCGTTACCAGCTGTAGTGCTGCGGTCAGAATGATCATCCACGGCTGAAAGGAAAAGCCATAGAGCAGGAATTTCACACCATACATAAACGTTCCAAAGTATAGCAGTGTCTTTGTCTGAAAGCGTTCCAGTATTTTCGAGGAAAACAGAAAGAGCGGTACCTCCATAAAGGATTGCAGCGCCCACTTAATGCCGACCGCTGTGGTGTCTCCTCCGATATCCAGCATTTTGTCAATGACCACATACTGATCTGCCGTCCCGATCATATAGACGAGCAGATAAATCAGCACCAGTAACAAATAGCCTTTATTCTTCAGGAGCTGCCGCACGCTTTCCATACGAATCCGCTCCCCCTCCTTTTTCTCGGCATCCTTTGCCTTGTAAATGAGCCAGCACAGGATAACGCTTACGATACCAAGTGAAATCAGCAGACTTTTATAATGAAAATGGCGAACGAGGTAGCCGGCTATCGGAGAGCCAATCGTAAGTCCCAACGCCCCGCTCGCCCGCAGCCGCCCATAGTTTTCCTGATCGATTTCCAGCATCCAGGTTTCATCCAGACCCATGATGACCTTCACCATACCACCCATCAGAGCCACTGTGAATACATGATACCAGAAGCTCTGACGCTCTACCAGAAACATGGCAAAGCTGCTCGCTGTCAACAGCACATAGGCCGCAAAGAAAAAGACCTTGACCCTTTGAAATCGGTCGCACAGATAACCGAACAGAAATTGTCCGATGATTGCTACAACCGCATTTGCGGCCAGAATATAACCGCGCTGTACCACCGTATAGCCCAGCTTGCTTAAAAACGGAATCATCTGGGTATTGACCATCGATATGGCAAAAAAGGCAAGAAAGTTCATGGCATAAAGCAGCCATCGCATTTGCTTTTTGATAGTAATCACATCCTCAGGTATAGTATGGACATTGCTGCAGGCATCTAAAAATCTTTTCCCTTTTCTTTTCGCATATTGTATAATAGAACTGTTGAAACGGTGGTGTGTATATGCAGGAACATCTCAATACCAAAAGAATACTGGCGGCAGCATTGAAGCAGCTGACCTGCCGCAAAAGCTTTGACAAAATCACGATTGCGGATATCACGCAGCAAAGCGGCTACAACCGGCAGACCTTCTATTATCATTTCCGTGATAAATATGAGCTGCTGAACTGGATCTATACGGATGATGCACAGCAGGTGTTTGATGAAAATCTCAGCTTTGAAAACTGGCCGAAATATATTTCCGCCCTCTTGAATCACATGCGCAGCGAGAAGGAGTTTTATATCAATACGATCCGTAGTGATGAGACTTGCTTTGAACAATTCCTTTTTGACCTTACGAAATCCATCTTCCATATGGCAATCGTAAGCCTCGACCAGCATCATCAGATCAATGAGGTGGAAATGAATTTCTATTCCCAGTTTTACAGCTTTGGGATAACCGGCGTGATTATCAGCTGGGTGAAAAGTGACATGAGAGAAAGCGCAGAGCGCGTCAGTGCCAACCTGAAATCACTGGCACAGGACAGTGAAAAGCTGGCATACTCCCGTTATCGGGAGGCCTATACGAAAATAACAAACGAGGAGGAACGACATGAAGAGTGAAATAGAGCATTATGAAAACCGATCTGGCGGTAAGGGTACGATGCATATTGAACGCCTGTTGCAAAGCGAGGAAATGGGAAGCAGTGTAAAAATGTATGCGAGGGTGACGATTGATGTAAATTCATCGCTGGGCGTACATCAGCATATCGGAGATGGCGAGTCCTATTATATCCTGCAGGGTAGAGCGCTTTACGATGATAATGGTATCAAGCGTGAACTGCGTCCGGGAGATGTTACCTTTACTCCGGATCAGGGCTTTCACGGCATTGAAAACATCGGAGATGAGCCACTGGTATTCATGGCATTGATCATTAAGGCATAGAAGGCAGACAGCCTTCTTTTTTAGTGTCTGTGCTTTCCTTTCCCTTACCTCACGTATGCTTTCTAATCCAGACTTTTGAAACGTTGTCGCATATACGCAAGAACATACGGAATAGCAGTTGAATATTTTATACAAAAAAAAGACAAGCATACACTCATCTTTTTCTCGTTATTGATTATTCGTTAGATAGCACCCTCACACATCGTTATCGGAACTGCCGACATGCAGAAAGATGCCTGGCAGAGCAAACAGCAGATAGCTGATACCATAGAGTGAAAACAGCGGATAACGGATAATGCCGGGAAACCATTGCATGACATGAAAGACATAGGTATCCAGCGCCAGCAGTGTATAACAGCTCATAAACAGCACACCAACGCCATATAGCCAGAGCGCACTTCTTTGCTTGACATGCAGAAGCAAAAGAACAACTCTTGTCATAAGCATTATCCCAAAAGCCAGTGTAAGACAGCGGATCATGGCTTGGATTCCGTTCGCAGAATTTGATATAAAAAGGAGAACACTGAGGGCAGTGAGTATCCCGCCAGTGCTCAGAAATGCTTTTGCAGTACGCATTTATTGAATGATATCATGGATCAGCTTCTGCTTTTCCACCTTCTCCTGTGTGAAGACATAGGTCTGATAGAAGTCCTCCAGCCAGTGCTGCGGTAACGGATGATTGATGTGTACATAGGCAAGAATATCTCCCTTGTTTACATAGTCTCCATCCTTTTTGTTTAACACGATTCCGACAGCCGGATCAACCGGATCCTCCTTTACCATACGTCCTGCCCCAAGCTTCATCGCCAGTGTCCCCAGCTCCAAAGCATGTAGCTCCTTTACATAGCCCTCTTTTCGGGATGTTATTTCCAGAATCTCTTTTGCCTGTGGCAGCAGCTCTGGATGCAAAACCTGCTCGACATCTCCCTCCTGTGCCGCAACCATGGCAACCAGCTTTTCCAGTGCCTTTCCATTATGAATGACTTCCAGCAGCTGGTTTCTTGCGTCTTCTTCATCCTTTGCGATTCCTGTCTGCATGAGCATGATGCTTCCGGCCTCCAGACACAGCTGTGTAAAATCCTCAGGTCCTTTTCCCTGCAGCGTTGCAATCGCTTCTTTTACCTCGAGTGCATTTCCGATGGCATTGCCCAGCGGCTGATTCATATTGCTGATCAGCGCCTTGACATCCTTGCCGAAGTGGCTTCCGATGGCGATCATCGCTTCTGCCAGCTCCTTTGCTTTTTCGCTTGTTTCCATGAAGGCACCCTCTCCGAATTTCACATCCAGAAGAATCGTATCAGAGCCGGCTGCCAGTTTCTTTGACATGATGCTGGATGCAATCAGAGGAATCGAATTGACGGTAGCTGTCACATCGCGCAAAGCATACAGCTTTTTATCTGCAGGCACCAATGTTGCGGTTTGTCCGATCAGTGCCAGACCTATTTCGTTTACCTGTGAAATAAACTGTTCCTGTGTCCGCATGACCTGAAAGCCGTTGATGGATTCCACCTTATCCAGCGTACCACCGGTATGTCCCAGTCCACGCCCACTCATTTTCGCGACCTTGGCACCGCAGGCCGCAACCATTGGCGCAAGGGAAAGACTTGTTTTATCACCGACACCACCGGTGGAATGCTTATCACATTTTCTTCCGGAAATCGCTGATAGATCAATCACATCCCCGCTGTACAGCATTTCCTCTGTCAGCCAGGCTGTTTCCTGTGCGTTCATACCATTAAAGTAAATCGCCATCAGCAGCGCACTGACCTGATAATCCGGAATATCCCCCTGGACATAGCCGGTGATGAAAAAATGAAGCTCCTCCTTTGTGAGTGGCTGCTTCTGTTTCTTTTTTTCTATTAGATCGACAAAACGCATAATGTTCCCTTCCTTCCTGCTTATCTTCTGCGATAATGCATGATGTTGCACCCTTCCTTTTGTTCTGCTGAAAGCAATATAAATTCTTCGGGAGAAAACGCCGGAAACCAGGTATCCCCTGCACAAGCCTGTTCGATTCTGGTGATCCACAGCTCATCAGCATATGCGATTGCAGCAGCATAAATCTGTGCGCCGCCGCATACATAGAGTACTTCCTCTTTCTTCTTCCATTCTCTGCAAAGTGCTTCCGCATCGCTGCAGGGGAGCGCATCGCTATCGGACAGCGGCTTATGACCTGCGACATGAAGAATCCTATGATCCAGTCGTTTCGGCAGATGCTCATAGGTCACTCTCCCCATCAGCAAATGATGATGCAGTGTCAGCTGACGGAAATGAGCCAAATCTGCGGGGCAATGCCATGGCATTTTATGATTTGCGCCGATCAGCTGATTGACGTCCATCGCAACAACAATACTGATCATGCCACATTTTTCAGGGCAGTGATTTCCTCTTCGCTCAGATACCGCCATTCTCCGCACGCAAGTGCCTCATCCAGCTGTAACGGTCCCATGGCAATCCGCTTGAGATAGACAACCTCATTACCGACAGCATGCAGCATTCGCTTCACCTGATGAAATCTTCCCTCCTGTATATGCAGAAGGATTTTCGTATCCTCCAGAATTTCCACACGTGCCGGAAGAACAGGCTCCTCATCCAGAATGATACTGCCGTTTTCCAGCCTCTTTTGATCCCCCTCCTGCAGCGACTGTGCAAGCTCTACAAGATAGGTCTTTTCAACATGATGCTTAGGAGAGAGCAGACGATGCGCCAGCTTACCGTCATTTGTAATCAGCAGCAAGCCCTCCGTATCCACGTCCAGTCTGCCAACCGGAAAACAATCCTTCGGCAAAAAGGCATCAATACAATCCAGCACGGTTTCATAAATCGGATCACTCGTGGCACTGACAACATCCTGCGGCTTGTTCAGCATGATATAGACAACAGCCTCATAATAGATTTCCTCTCCATCAACACAAACGACATCCACACCCTCTTGGATTTTCCTGTCGTCCTTTTGGCAGAGTTCTCCATTGATACACACTCTCCCCTTGCGAATTGCCAGCTTGACCTCCTTGCGGGTACCCAGTCCCGCATGGGCCAGATATTTATCCAGTCGCATATACCTATCTCCTTCTTCCACGCTTCAGCAATTTGGACAAGTCCAGATGCAGAATCGTCTGCGGTATGGAAAAGAAATACGTAATACCAAAGTATACCAGCATGGCAAGCGTTCCATTGACAGCAAGCTGTAAAAGACTCAGCATCCGTCCGGAGCCATAGCCCTTCAAGCCGATGAAAGCACAGCCTCTTGCGACTGCAAACAGAGCTACCATCGCCAGAAGGATAACCAGAAGCTTATGCAGCGTATACTTCCAGCGAATCTGATAGCGTGTTGTCAATGCGTAAATATCCAGAATAATAAAAATACCCATTGCAAGAATACTGGACATGACGACCCCCTGATAACCGAAATATTTCAACAGCGGATAAGCCACTGAAAATTTCACCACCATCATGATGGCAAGGTTGCGAATATTCAGCCTGCGCAAGCCAACCGCCATTAACAGTGCCGTAAAAATCGGTCCGATGGTATTTAAAAATGCCTCAATGGAGAACCAGCTCAAAATATTGGCTAAAAGCTCCAGATTCTTCGGGTCTGCCGGTGGAAACAGAATGGCATACAGGGGCTTTGCATAAACAAACAGACAGAAGGAAATCGGAAGTCCGATATACAAAACGATATCCACACAGTCTCGGATATTTTTGCGTACCAGCTTCAGATCATGATTGGTAAGTGCCGTAGTGATATGCGGTATGATGGCAGAGGAGAATCCCGGTGCCAGAATCATCGGGATGGACATCAGCTTTAAAACACCATAGTTGATAGAGCCGCTGATGAGTAAGATTTCCGCATCCGTATTGCCGTGTGCTTCAAGACCCTTATTCAAAAACAGCGTGTTGACAATCGTATCACTGTAGCCCAGTATCGCTACAATCAAATAAGGAAATGCGATAAACACAAGCTCCTTTAAAATTTCTCTTCGATCGTTGTTCCCTGCAATTTCCTGCTTTTTGGCAAGCCGCTTGAGCTCGCGCATCTGCTTTTTATCGTAGAGCTTTAGATGCATGATAGCCAAAATTGCCGATATACTGGTGGAAATCACACCAAAATACAGTGCCCATACCTGATCCGTATGCAATGCATACACCGCAATCGCACTGGCGCTCAGCAGAAATGCAACACGGGCAACCTGCTCCAGAACCTGTGACAGTGCATAGACCTCCATATGCTTGAGTCCCTGATAGAAGCCGCGGATACTGGATAGCAGCGGTACGAAAAACAGAGCAAAGGAAATCAGAATCAGCACCATCTGCATCGTTTTGACGCTATTTCCTTCATCCGGCATAACAAGTGCTGCCAGCGGAGAGGAAAATAAAATTACGATAACCATCATTCCGAAGCCAAAGCAGGTCATCAAAGATGCGGACAGCTTTTTGATCAGCAGCGAGGTTTGATAATCACCCCGTGTGGAGTATTTCGCAATCAATGTCGCAATCGCAAACGGAAAGCCAGCTGTACAGATATTCAGCAGATAGGAATATATATTAAAGGCTACACCGTAATAGGCCAGATTGTCTGCTGATCCCAGCATGGAATTATAGGGAACTGCATAGAACAATCCAATGAATTTTGCAAAAAAGATGCCGGCAGAGCTGATCAGCCCTCCTGCTATAATCGACTGCTTCCGCTTGGAAACATCCATATTCTTACTCATATAACGTATCCTTTCTAGCTTCCGTTATCCATTCGTCTCATTATCCTTCTGTGCATAATTGCATGTGAAGAATACACGGCTCGTATTAACCAGCTTGGAATCCTTCCAGGTTACCATGACCTGCAATGTAAACTGATCATGCTCGGATATACCGTCCAGAAAGATCTTACTGACAAAGTTGCGCGCACCGTTTGCCTGATATGGAATCATGTTGAAGGAGGTTTTCGCATCATCTCCCAGCAATCCCAGACACGGAAAGACATTGCTGTTGCTGTCCAGAGCCGGATCTACGGCAATCGCCTGAATATTGTACATCGCCACGCGCGGATTGGAAATAATAATCTCATACTGATAGCTGCTGTCCTTCTGCTTGAATACAGAAAGCTTATAATCAAAGGGAATGATTTTTGATTCACTGCCCTTGTTGTTCAATACAGCATCTACATAACTCTCATAGTTTTTTATACTCTCCTGCTCCTCTTTATGCGCATCACCGCAGCCGGTGAGCAGCAGGAAGCAGAGCAGACACCAAAGGGGGAATTTTCGCATGGAATCACCTCTCGAGTTATTATATCATAAAGGTACTATTTAAGCCACATTTTCTAATCCTGCGATGATTGTTTTGTATATTTAGGATAACAATTATGCACAAAACACACAAGGAAAAAAGCAAAATAGCAGCCCCAATATTCAGCTGTCCGCAGGTGTGCAATCGAAAAAAGGACTGTCTCTTCCCCTTTCGCTCACCCACGTGTTCAGGTTCTCAGGTATGCGATTTAAAATAAAAAAAGACCCGGCAAAGCACAGGCTGTATTACCTCCATATGCATTGACAGGGCCTGTATTTCAGCATGATAGCGTTTCATTGCTCAGGCATAGCCGTATGTTTACACAGTGCATAATCCATGCAAATCGGGTAACCGTGCTTGGTGTCCTGCACGATTTTCGCATGAATATCATACAGCTGCAGCAGCTGCTCCTCCGAAATGACCTCCTGCGCCTTGCCGCTGTACAACGCTCTACCCTGCTTCATGCCAATCACATGATCGGCAAACTTAGCGGCCTGGTTCAGATCGTGAATAACCAGAATGATCGTTGTCTGTTCCTGTTTGTTTAAGTCCCGCAGCAGCTCCAGTATTTCCAGCTGATGTGCAATATCCAGATAGGTTGTCGGCTCATCCAGCAGAAGAATACCGGTTTTCTGTGCCAGTGCCATAGCGATCCACACCCGCTGCCGCTGCCCACCGGACAGCTCGTTCACATATGCATCCGCATGAGTCGAAATTCCGGTCTTTTTCATTGCCCATGAAACGATATCATGATCCTGTTGATTCAGCGATTGCATCGCCTTCTGATAAGGAAAACGGCCATACTGTACCAGCTCACGAACACGCAGACCTTCGGGAACCAGCGGGGATTGCGGAAGCAGCGCTAGTCGCTTTGCAATCTGTCTGCGCTTCATATCCTTTAACGATTCTCCATCCAGTAAGACCTCTCCCTTCTGCGGCGTGATGATGCCGGCCATAGTCTTCAGAAGGGTTGATTTCCCACATCCGTTTGGCCCGATCATCATGGTGATTTTCCTTTCCGGTATCTGCAGGCTGACATCCTGCAGGACATGACTGTCCTCATATCCGGCATACAGATTCTGTACCTCCAACGTCATGCTACGACCTCCTATCGAGTTTCATCATCAGATAAATAAAATAAGGAATGCCAATCATGGAAACCAGAATTCCCACCGGAATCTCCAACGGTGAAAACAGATTTCTTGCCAGCATATCCGCAATAATCAGCAACATGGAGCTGATCAAAGCTGCAAGCGGCAGCAGCAGACGATGCCGCACACCAGCGATACGAAGCGCAATCTGTGGTCCCAGCAGCCCCAGAAATGCAATGCTTCCGGCAACAGCTGTTGCCAGTGCCGCAAGCGCCGCTGCGGCTGCCAGAAACCATATCCGTGTTCGCTGCGTGGAAACCCCAAGTGCCGCTGCCCCCTCATCTCCAAGTGAAAGGATATCCAGCGTTCTGCTGTGTGTCCATACCAGCACCAGCAGCAAAAGGATCAGCGGAGCACTGACAAGAATATAGCGCCAGCTGCTTCCCCACAAGGAGCCATTGGTCCACATCAGCACCTGATTATAATCACCTCTGCTCATTTGCAGCTGATAAAAGCTGATAACTGCTGTAATGCCGGCATTCACACCAACACCGGTAAGAAGGAAGCGAATCGGGCGGATTCCATTGCGCCATGAATAACCATATAAAAAGGCTGTTGTGCAAAATGCGCCGGCTATGGCAAGCAGCGGCATGAGCAACACCTTCCCATCGGAAAGGGAGCTGCTGTAGGCGTTCGCTCCATGCGAAATCCACAAGACGATAAACAGGGCACTTCCCGCATTGATGCCGATCATACCGGGCTCCGCAAGCGGATTTTTCGTAATTCCCTGCAAGATGGTGCCGGATACTCCCAGTGCGCTTCCAACAAGTATTGCAAGTACAATGCGTGGAAGCCGTATCTGAAAGATTGCAAATGTATGCGTTCTGCTTCCCTTGTTCAGCAATGTTGTCAACAGGTCAGAAGGGCTGATTGAATAGCTGCCGGTCATGATGGAAAGCGCCACAGCAGCAAGCAGCAGGAGCACACACAGCACCAAAATCCTATGTCGTTTTTGCATCAGCCGCCCTCCTTTCTGACTAGCAGCAGAAACACCGGTATTCCCAATATGGCGGTAAACAAGCCGACCGGAAGCTCATACGGTGCGCTCAGCGTTCTGGCAGCGATATCCGCAAACACCAGCATCACACCTCCATACAAAAAGCTGAGAGGAAGCAAATAGCGGATATCCCGCGAGAGCACTCTGCGTAGGATATGCGGAACAAACAGTCCGACAAAGCCAATGTTACCGGCAACTGCCACACACATCGCACAAAGGGGAATCATCGCCAGAATGACCTGCTTTTTCAATCCTGACGCATCAACGCCAAGGGAGATGGCAGCTTCATCCCCAAGAGAAAGCAGATTAACCCTGCCGCTCAGTCGTAGGAATACACTCATACAGAAAAGTGTCACTACTCCCAATCCAATGACAGCTCCCCAATCCGCCTGCCGAAACCCGCCGGCAATCCAGAACGCCAGCTCCTGTGAGCGATTTTGTACAAGTGCTGTCAGGGACGCTGTCGATAGAAAGAACATACTGAAGGCGGTTCCAGCCAGCAGGATACGCGAGACATCCTGTCGCCCGGCATTTTTCACCGCAAATAGAAACAGCACTAGCCCACTGCAGCCGGCCCCAAGCAGCGCCATCCAGAAATTTCCAACAGCAGCAAGCAGCGGAAATACGGAAGCGCATGCCACAAACAGCACAGAGCCCTGTGTAATACCGAGAATGGATGGTTCTGCAATCGGATTCCGCAAAATCCCCTGCATCATCACACCGCTGGCAGCAAGCAGTCCTCCGCACAGCAAAGCACTTAGCGCACGCGGCAAACGCACATTGCGAATGAGCTGATCATGAAGCGTTCCCTGATACTCAAAGAGGGCATGCAGCACATCATCGAAGGGAATATCCTTCGCCCCTATCAGAACCGATAGGACGATGCCCTGCAGCAACAGCAGAATACCGATTGCTGCCGTGATTGAAACCCTGCTGCGCATCTTACTTTACCAGCAGGCTTTGAACCTCATTCAGAAACACGTCTCTTCCGATACTGCTGTAACCGATATTGAAATACGGGCTTGACGGCAGCTCTGTCACCTGCTTGTTTTTTACAGCCTGCATCGTTTTGTAGATACTGTTCTTTTTCAACGCCTTCATATCAGCATCCGTGCCGACAACGATCAGATGATCGGCATCCAGATCCGCCAGTCCCTCATAGGAGATAACAGGAAGGCTGATGGAATCCTGCTTTGGCATATTGGCCGGCTTCTTTAAGCCCATATCCTCATAAAACACACTTCCGATTCCCGCCGCATCAAATACAAACAACTGCCCACCGCTTGCCAGCAGTGCCAGATAGGTTGCATCCTCGCCATTCGCCTTACGAACGGCTGCACCGGCCTTTTTCGCTTTCTCATCATAGCTCTTCAGCCATGCGGCAGCACGCTCCTTTTGCTGCATCATACGGGCAAAGGTTTCCACATCCTGTCGCCAGTCAGTCTGCGCCAGCTCCACCATGATGGTCGGTGCGATTTCCTTCAGCTGCTCATACATTTTTTCCTGTACGCCGGAGATGATGATCAAATCCGGATGCAACTCCAGTATGCCCTCAATATCCATAGAATCCTGCATACTGTAGCCAAGAATTTTCGCACCCTGTAATGTTTCCTGAAGATAGGATGGAAACCTGGTATAATCGTAGGCATCGGAGTTCGCCGTACCAGTAACGGAATATCCCAGCAGCGATAAGATATCACTGTTTCCGCTCAAATCCACGATTCGCTTCGGATCTGCCGGTATCGCAACCTCTCCCTTTGCATCCTTAACCGTTATCATCTTATCTGCTGCAGATGCTTCCTGTTTGCTTTGACACCCGCTTACCATAGCAAGCGTTAAAACAAGTACACAGAGCATCCATATTTTCTTTTTCATACACATCCTCCTAATCTGTTAGCTTATTCTAACTTACGCGTGCCATTATAACAAATCACACACCCTTCTGCAAGCCATTCACCCGTTATCCTTATTTTAACATCCAACAGCATTATGCTGGATACCATGTCCGCTTGTTTGATATAATAGGAAAACAGGAGGTTTTTTTTATGTATACATCCACCAGCTCCCGCATGCTTCGCGATATGTTCACACGTGAACTGGGTCTGCAAAAAACAGAGATGCCGCAAAGATGCAGCTATTGCAAAAAAGGCTTTGATGATTTCCTTGATGTTTTTTACCAGCCGGATTTATTTGCCTTCAGTATTGCGAATTACACAGTCCCCCATCCTTTTACCATACACTTTGATCATCCCGAAGCTTTGTTGCGATTCGGACTAGTACAAGAAGGCACTACCAGAGTACAGCAGCAGGAACAGGACATACGAAGCCAGCAGCCGGCTGCCTTTCTCGTTTGGGAAGAGCATCCCTGTGGTACGCAGTCATGGAAACGAATCGATCACCTGATTGGTATGGAATTTGCCATACATCCTGCATATCTAACAGCATTGGCAAAGCGTGGCTATGTCATCCCGCTGCAAGAGCAGCTGATTGCCAATCACACCTATCCCCATCTTCCTGCACCGCTGTATCCTATATTTCATCAGCTTCGCCGGCTGCATACACAGCAGGAGCTGACATCGCTTTATGTCGAGGGTGCACTCTTGCAATGTCTGAGCATTCTCGCACAGCAGACCACACAAAGGAATTCTGCATTTTCCAGACAGATGGATTATGGAACCCTACAGCTTGGCAGCCGGACCATTCATCTGCAGGAGGCGGATTATCTTGCAATTCAAAAGGCGCACCAGCGTTTGCTGGACAATATCGCTGATCCACCTACGATTCACGCCTTAAGCCGCAGTCTGCTGATTGATCCACAGAAGCTGAAGGCCGGCTTTCGCTACTATTATCACATGAGCATTCGGGAATTTTCGCTTTCCTTAAAGATGACGCAGGCAGCAGCCCTGCTTTGTACCAGTGATTTGAGCATCCGTGAAATTGCTGCCCGCGTTGGCTACCGTTATCCATCCAGCTTTATTCAGACCTTTCAAAACACCTATCACTGCACACCGCTGCAGTATCGACACAAAGAGCGATGCCTGCGCTAAGCTATGGGATCTGCAAGGCACAGGCATTTCAGGAAGTCGCCAAGGTTTCAAGACAGCAGGCTGCTTTCCAGCCCATGATTCACACACAAAACAGCGAAAATAAAACAGTCCTGCGGACTGTTTTATTTTGTACATCTGCAGCGGAAGGATTTGCATTCCGTTTCGTGACAATCATTTGGATGAACACAGTTATCACAGCAAACGCTAATTGTTTCTGCGTTACAGCATGCATCCTTGTTATAAACACAATTGTGTACGCTGCATAGGATTTCGGTTTTTTTCTGCATGGTTTACACCTCCACGCTGTTAGTATGCGCCACTGTCCGAAATCTATGTGCTGAAAATCACCATCGCACTGAAGCAGTAAATCTGTTCTTCTTCAAAATCACTCACAGCTGTTGAAAATTTAATATCCAGCAGACGGATATCCGCATGCTCCTGAAGCCAGCCATTCACCACTTCTGTCAAATCATCCTCATGCTCCTCATCAAACACCTTGATTTGTACCATTGTATCACCGATTTCATCCTATCAGCTCAATCCTCCAATCGGTGTCGATATTTCGTGAAATACTCCTGAATTCTGTTTTCCGCTGCTTCACTGACGGTAACCAGTGGCAATCGCAGGATATTTTCACACGCATCCTGCAGATGGAGCATATACTTTACCGGTGCCGGCGATGCTTCCGTAAATGTCAAAGCCGCCAGCTCATAGAGCCTCCGGCGCAGCCGGTTATCGACGCGTTCATCATCACAATAGGTCCGTAGCTCCTTCATGCATACATGCCCCATGACAGAGATAAGTCCATCCATGCCGGCATCAAAGCCCTCATCAAAGAAGCCGTCCTCCCCACTGTAAATCAGAAACTCAGGATGCTGCTGCTTCAGCCTGCGCACCATGTCCAGATTGGAACAGGCCTGCTTCAATGCTGTTATGTTCTTGTGCTTCTCAAGCAGGGCATGTATGGTTTCATAGGTAAGCTCCACAGCGGTTCTTGATGGCACGTTATACAGCATAAGATTGGTATCCACAGCAGTGGCAACTGCATCATAATGGGCATACAGCCCGGCAGCATTCGGCTTGCTGTAATATGGTGTTACAATTAATACGCCATCAATCGCCTCCTTCTGTGCTTCCTTGCATGCCAGAATTGTCGCAGCTGTATCGTTGCTACCGCAGCCATACCAAATCTCTGCGCGATGCTTCACGCGTTTGATGACATGGCGAAGGATGGAAAGCTTCTCGTTATGAGAGAGTGTCGGTGTTTCTGCCGTTGTCCCGC
Organism: Clostridium sp. DFI.1.208; assembly: GCF_024463855.1. Taxonomy (NCBI): domain Bacteria; kingdom Bacillati; phylum Bacillota; class Clostridia; order Eubacteriales; family Clostridiaceae; genus Clostridium; species Clostridium sp. DFI.1.208. The sequence continues at coordinate 149,536 of NZ_JANGCA010000001.1, forward strand.
ATACGATGAAGCCGTCACACCCCTCCTTCAAAAGCCGGTGAAGGATGCGATCCATCGATTTGTAGTCCACTTTGTTATCCCTGGTAAACGGTGTTACCAAAGCAACCATCAGTTTTTTCATAGCTTATCTGCCTCCCAGTAAAATTGGCTGCTGCTGTCTGTCGTTTAAGGCCTGATCCATCGTCTGCTCCATCAGCTCCCAATCGGAAACGATGCTTCGCTCCTTGGAAAAAGGGGCATCCTGCCGAAACGGTATGATATAAAAATGCTTCATATTGATCAGGGAAAAGATATTCACCCCGCTGATTCCCAGACCGTCATTTGTCGCAATACCAAACACGATATTCCGCTGGTTGCGAATCATGGCTTTCGCAGACAGTGTAACCGGATGATCGTAAATACCATGTGCCATCTTTGCTGCAACGGTGGCTGTCATGGGAGCAATCACCATTATATCATATGCGTTTGCCGGTCCAACTTTCTCTGCTTCTACGATTGTATGGATGATGTCATGCTTTGTCACATCCTTTACTTTTCCCAGGAATACATCCTTATCAAAAAAACGGGTGGAGCACGTATATACATTTTCACTAACGACAGCCGTCACGTCGTTGTGCTCGCACAATGCTGTCAGCTGCTCGAGAACTGCCGCATGGTTACAGAAAGAGCCGCAGATACCGAACAGAATGCGTTTATTTTCCATTGTTCAGTTTCCCCCTTATACATTCCGCTATGATATTCCCTGCGCTGATACAGGCGAAGCGTCCCGGCAGATTGCCTGCCTTGATCACGGAAATGCCTTCCTCATGTGCTGCCTTTAGATCAATCAGATCCGGTGTAGAGATATCGATGATGACCGGCTTATTTTTCCAGGAACGCATTCTGGAAGGTGCGATCATAACACCGGTAGCCGTATGAATGATGACATCTCCGCAATTTTCCCAGTCACGTACCGGCAGAAAGTCACCCTCCGCTTTACACTCTCTTCGTATGATGCGAACACGGACATGCAGATTCTTCAGCATATCATAAATCACCTGTCCGCAATGGCCATATCCGACGATATCGACCTGTATATCATACATACTCTTACAGATACAGCTGATCAACTCATTCAGCACACCCTCTGCGGTCAATATGGCATTCTCATGAATCACGCTTTCCTCCAGCATATAATAGATTTTTCGCTGCGGCAACGCATCCAGTACTGCATTACGAATTCCGCAGAATAACAAACAATCCTTTCCCTGCATTTCGTAAAAGGCATGCGGTATGTGAATCGCCTGCTCCTGTATGCGGACATAGCCGAAATCATCGACGCCCTTTACCGGGAAAACCACTGCCTGATACTGCGGCAGATTCAAAAAGTCTGTTTGCGCATCCAGACGATCAACAGAAAAGTCCTTGGACAGATTGTCATAGACCTGTATCATTCTTTCATCACTGCATATAACTGCAATTTTCACACTATCCCTCCTTACGCCATTGTATGTCGCAAACAGGCTTTTGCCATTAGGAAAGCCGTTTGCACATGGAAATCGGAGGAAATGCGAAGCGCAGTGCATCAAGGCGTCACAAAAAAAGCAGACTGCGCATAGATTCTTCGTACTGCAGTCTGCCTTCTTCTCATTTTTCTGCTCTATTTCTGTGAAATCACAAAATAATTTCGTTTTCCCTTTTTGATCAATGTACGTCCCTCAGAGATTGCATTGTTTGAGGATACGATAAATTCCACATCCTTCACCTTGTCTCCGTTGATTTGAATAGAGCCCTGATTGATCCATTCTCTTGCTTCTCGCTTGCTGCTTGCAATACCGGCCTGTACCAGCGTATCCGTCAAAGTCAGCTCATCATCGATGCTGCTAGCCTCAAAGCCCTTTAAAGCATCATGCAGCTCACCGGCATCCAGCTCCTTGATATTTCCCTTAAACAGTGCATTGGTGATTTTTAAGGCCTTATTGTATTCCTCTTCCCCATGCAGGAAGGTAACAACCTCTTTCGCAAGTGTTTTCTGTGCCTCTCTGAAATGCGGTTCGGTTTTCACCTTTTCCTCCAGCGCGTCGATTTCCTCCTTGCTCAGGAAGGTCAGCTTCTTCAGGTAATCAATTACCTTTTCATCCTCGGAGTTTACGAGGAACTGATACATTTCATAGGCACTTGTTTTATGTTTGTCCAGCCATACCGTACCGGACTCGCTCTTTCCAAATTTCGTACCGTCAGCCTTGGTAATCAGTGGCATCGTCAGCCCATAGCACGCAACATCCGCTCCATGCTTCTTGCGGATCAGCTCCAGACCGCTTGTGATATTCCCCCACTGATCCTGTCCGCCAAGCTGCAGCGTACAGCCCTTCTCCTCATACAGGTGCAAAAAGTCCAGCGCCTGCAAAATCATGTAGGAAAATTCGGTATAGCTGATACCGGCATCCAGACGACGCTTCACCGTTTCCTTGTTGATCATGTAATTGACATTGAAGTATTTTCCATAATCCCGCAGGAAATCAATTACTGAAATATCCTTTGTCCAATCCAGATTATTTACCATTTCAAAGCCAAACAGCTCTTCAATCTGCTTACTCAGGCTCTGGTAGTTATACTCCAGCACCTCCTTTGTCAGCATATTGCGCTCACCGCTTGCCTTCGGATCTCCGATAAACCCGGTTGCTCCTCCAACCAGCATGATTGGATGGTGTCCATGCTCCTTTAACCGCTTCGCACACAGCAAAGAGGAATAGTGTCCAATATGCAGGGAATCACCGGTCGGATCGGTTCCGATATAGAAGGTCAGCCCTCCGTTGTTTAATTTCTCTTCCAGCTCCGGACTTGTCACATCATTGATCAGTCCGCGGTATTTCAATTCATCAAATAATTTCATCATCGTCTTCCTTTCTGAAATAAAAAAACGCCCCTGTCATCCAAGGACGCAACATAGCGTGGTACCACCTTAGTTCTTCTATACAGAAGCACTCAATGCCATAACGGGGCAATCCGTTCTACCTTTGCAGTAGACAGCTCCAAGGTGTATTTCTCAAGGCATCCCACAGCTTTTCACCAGCCAGCTGCTCTCTGAAGGGATCATCCCTAAGCTCTTTTCTTATCAACGCTTTCCTTATTCAGGATATCTGTAATTTTAAAAATTGTCAATCCTATTTTGTAGATTTTCTCGGTGTGTAAATGTAGCTCAGCTCGATTTCCTTATCGGTAACTTCATTTTCATCGTGTAGCATCTTTGTCAACAGACGCATAGCCACAGCACCTAAATCATAATCCGGAATCTTAAATCCGGAAATCTGCGGACGTGCCATTGCATTGTATTTGCTGTCCAGAATACAGATCAATTCCATTTCATCCGGAATGCTGATGCCTGCTTCCTTCGCGGTATTCATCACCGCCATCGCCTGGGAATCACGATAGGTAATCACGACATCATGGCGAATCCCCTGCTTCATGTATTCCTTCAGGAACAGATAGGAGGAACGGTATTCCTTTGGTATTTGAATGAAGTTTTCAAATTTCATCCCCTGCTCTTCAAATGCTCTGTTCAATCCGTCCAGCAGCTGCTTGATCATCTGTGGATTCTTGCGATCCTCTACCAGTGCAATATTTTTCTTGCCCTGCTTGATGCAGCCGCTTGCGTATTCATATACAAGGTTCGCATAATCCACATAGACACTGCCCACGGTATCATCACTCATCTTATTGCCGATGACAACGATCGGCACCTGATATCTGGTCAGCTGATTCAATTCTTCCTTATTCAGCTTGTCATTGAAAATCACAACACCATCCACACGGGATTTGATGATATTTTCAATGATATCGTTCATTTCCGTAATACCCTCGGTTGTTGTATGCAGCATGATGTTGTATTTATATATTTTTGCCACATCGATCAGACCATTGATGATCTGTCCGGTATAGAAATAGCTTGCCTCCGGAACGATCAGCGCAATCGTTGTGGTTTTCTGCAATGCCAGTCCCTGTGCAATCGCATTTGGCTTGTAGCCCAGCTTTTCAATGGCTTCCTGTACCTTGATACGGGTATCCTCGCGCACGACCTCTGAACCGTTGATTACACGGGATACTGTTGCCAGCGATACATCGGCTTCCTTTGCTACATCATAAATCGTAATTCTTTTCATAACCTGTTATCCCTTCCGACTGTCGTCTTCATCTGTGTCCAAGACACGCTTCAGTCCCTGAAAGGCAGCCTCCGCCGCTTTCAGTGTTCCTTTTTTCAGCTTTCTTACGCCTTTTTTCACCTGCTCGTCATTGCGCAGCGTATCGACCGTATCCGCTACGGCGTGAACAGATCGGCGTACATATTCGTTTTGACGAACCTCCTGTATGCCTTCCTGTACATAGCCTGCAAGCTTATCCGCAGCAGCGACAGCCTTTTTGCTGCCCGCCTGCACATCCTCACGCTGTGAAAACCGCTGCAGAGCATCCTGTGTTGACGCAAGCAGCCTCTGTGTCTCTTGTTTCAAACGTTCCATTCGCTCGTTCACTTCCATGGAATCCGCATGCTCACGCAGCCAGTCACGCATTTCCTGAAAAAGGCGCTGTAGCTGTTTGGCAGCATCATCCAGAATTTTCTTTGAACGCTCGCTCTCATCATCGTCACATTCCATGGTGATAATGGTGTACTTCGCCTTTCGTTCCAGATCCTCGACTTCTTTTTCTCGTTCGTTATCCATGATTATTCACTCACTCCATCCTCTTCATCACGATCGTCTTCCTTCTTCATACCGGCAAACACCCAGTCCTTGATGGAAGAAAAATTCTCTATGACAGCTACCAGAGTGGAACGTACCGCATGCTTGCTCGCCTCGTGAACACAATCTACCGTTTCACTCAGCTCGTTCAGCGTATTCAGCGGCTTGTCCAGTGTTTCTAATTGCCGGTTTGTCGTTTCCAGCGTCTTTGCCATCTTCACTACGGCATCATTCGCATTTTTCAATAAAACGATCAGATGCTTCACAAAAACAGCAAGGAAAATCAGCACTACGACACCACAGATCGGCAATGCCTTGCTGGCGACACTGCTTGTTAATTCCAATAATTGATCTAAACCCATAGAAACACCTCTTTATTTATTCTAAAACAATTTGTAAGTTTTTTCAACTTCTATTGAAAAGTTTTTACAATATTTTTTAATTTGTATATATCCTTGCTGCTCATGAACAGATATACGGCCGGACCGCGCTGTGCAAGCAGCCTTGCAGCTTCCTCATCCTCATTGATGACAGTCGCCTTCTCACATTTATCCGCAAGGTCAGAAATCGTAATATCAATACCGTCTTCTTTTGCCGCATTCTCCGGAAAATGACACAGATACACTTCATCCGCCTGATTCAGCTCTTTTGCAAAACGATCCATGAAATAATAGATACGGGAATAGCGATCCGGCTTAAACAGGGCAATTACCTTCTTCCCCGGATACTTGATGCGTGCTGCCTCGATCATATATTTCACAGCGGTCGGGTGATGTGCATAATCATCGATATAAACATTATCCCCGTTTTCTTCGATTGTAAACCTGCGTTTTACACCGGGAAAGCTTTGCAGTCCCTCCTGCAGCAATTCTTTGCTCAGCCCCTCCATGATACCGATAGCGATTACGCCCAGACTGTTCCACAACAATGGCTTACCGACAAATGGCAGATCAAAATGTGCGAACAGCTTCTTACGATACAGCACATCAAACTGCATGCCGTCCTCGCTTTGCTTCACATGTACCGCCTGGACATCGTTATGATCCTCTAAGCCGTAATATAAATGTTCTGTTTTCACATGCAGGGAGCGCACAGCCGCATCGTCTCCAAAGAGTACAACACCCTTTTGGATCTGATTCGCAAAAGCCTCAAATGCGTCGCAGTAGTCCTCCATGTCCCTATAATAATCAACATGATCCAGCTCAATATTGGTGATAATGGCATATTCCGGCTTATATGCCAGAAAATGACGCTGATACTCACAGGATTCCAGCACAAAATAACGGCTGTCCTTCGGCATTTCTCCGGTTCCATCACCAATCAGATAACCGGTTGGCGCCGCCAGGCTCATAACATGGGACAGCATGCCGGTCGTCGTCGTTTTGCCATGTGTACCCGCTACGGATATCGATGTGTATTCTTTAGCAAGATTGCCTAGAAACTCATGATACCAGTAGGTTTTTACAGTATCCATAGCCAGCGCCTTTTTCACCTCCGGATTGGATTCATTGAAAGCATTTCCGATTATCACGGTATCTCCCTCATGAATATTATCAGCCGAAAATGACGTAATCGGAATATGACGCTCCTCCAGTGGCTGCTGGGTAAATATATATTTTTCAATATCGGAGCCGCTGACCTCATCCCCGCGATCTGCAACGATCGTCGCAAGAGACGCCATGCCGCTTCCTTTAATTCCAATGAAATGATAATGCATTAGAAACACCTCTTTTACTCTTTATTGATCGCATCATCAACGCTGCTGATCGGTGTAGATTCTCCAAACAGAGAAATCTGCATCATATCATCGCTGTCCTCGCCTGGTGTTTTTTCAATCATATCCTCCAGCGGAACGCTGTTGATTTCTTCCTCCAGGTCGTATTTTTCAACCTCCTGCTGTGGAAGCTCTTCCTTTTTTAGCTTTTCTTTTTCTTCGATTTTTTCCTGTGCCTTTGCTTCAAATTCCTCCAGCTCACCGACACCGTAATACGGGGAGATAATGGTTCCCAGAGGATTTTTTTTCTTTGCGCGCTGCGGCAGCGGTGCCGCACTCTTCTTCTTCGGCTTGCTCTCTTCTTCACTGGAACCGAAAATTGGAGAAATGACAGGTGAAAACTCAAATTCCTTTTTCTCCTCGCGCTTCACAGGCTTTTTCACACGCAGAGGCTCCTCACTCAAAACGATTGCTTCCTTTTCCTTCTCCTTCGGCTTTTCCTCCAGATCAATGGTCACAAACTTCTTTTCTTCCTTTTTCGGCTCCTTCGCTGCGGCAGCATGCGGATTAAAATATGACTCCATCTGCACATGCGTTTTTTCTTCCTCTACGACAGGAGAAGCCGTTGTTTTCTTTGGTTTTTCCTTGATTTCGATCGGTTCCAGTTCATCCTCTGCCAGAACCTCGGCATCTGTTTCTTCAAACAGAAGGCCTGCAAGTTTTTTAAATACTGACATACATCATCGTCCTTTCGCTATTTCTGGGCAGCCAGAAAGTCGTTGATCTCTTTTTCAGTTTTTCTCAGCTTGGAAACAAAGCGGCCGCTTTCCTTACCATCCTTATAGGCAACAAAGCTTGGAATCCCCATCACCATCAGTGCCTGACAGATATCGATATTTTCATCGCGGTCCACATAATAAAACGTATAGTCGCTGAATGCCTCTACCAGCTTTGGCATGAACGGCTCAATAAAGCGGCAGTCCGGACACCAGTTCGCAGAAAATGTAAAGATGCTGACACCGTCCTTTGCGGCAGCCGCCTGAAATTCCTCCATGGAATGTAATGCAGTCATATATTCTTTCATCGTATCGCTCCTTTTTTAGTATTCTATCCTATTTCTCAGGGAAAGGTGCATCCTTTTCCTGACCGCCCTTCACAAAGACCGCCCGATAGATCGGCTGTCCCTTTTCCAGAAAACGGCGTTCGTATTCCGTTATGACATCCTCTGCATGCTCCTCGCGGCGATAGTCAACGCTTACTTCCTTCAGCCGCCAGCCCTCCTCCTGAAATTCCATGAGCGAATATTCAAACAGAGCACTGTTGTCCGTTTTCATTTGAATTTCGCCATCCGGCTTCAGAATGTGTGCATAGCGCGCAATGAAGGCATGATTGGATAACCGTTTTTTATGGGCACGCTTTTTCGGCCAGGGATCGGAAAAATTCAAATGGATCACATCGACCTCTCCCTGTGCAAACCAGGTGTCAATCACCTCGGCATCTCCCTGAATATACAGCATATTCTCCGGCTGCTTCTCCAGTTGGGTATACTTGCGTACAGCCAGGGCAGCCACATTGATGTTTTTCTCAATGCCGACCCAGGCAATATCCGGATATTGCTGTGCCATCTGCACCCAATAATCCCCTTTGCCTGTTCCGATTTCCACATGCAGCTCCTCACGCTTCAGGGTCTGCTTCCATGCTCCGGCAAGTGCCGCCGCATCCGCAACCACAACCTCCTGCTCTTTGAGAAAATCCTGAGCCCAGGGCAGTTTTCGCATTCTCATATTCGTTTGCTCCTCATATTATTTCGCAAGCTGCTCTACCGCAGCAGTATAGATGGCAGCCGCTCGCATCAGGTCATCAATGTGAATCGCCTCATCCTTCTGGTGACAGCCGCCGATAAACATATCCTTTGGCTGCTCCCTATTTGGTAATTCTGGACCAAATGCTACAAAATTTTCAAATTTCTTTGCATAGGTTCCGCCGCCAATCGTCATATTCGGCGTAAAGGTATCGTGGGTATAGTCCCGATAGACACCGCTCAACGTCTGTACCAGCTCTGAATTGGGGTCAACAAACAGCGGCTTCGTGTTTTTCTTCAGCTGCACATCCAGTGCATAGTCAAGCTTCTTCGCCGTATCGCTAAAGCCCTTCATAATGCGCGTTGGATCTGCGTCGTTTGGATAGCGGATATCGATTACGATGCTCGCCTCGTTCTGCTCGATGTTTACAATACCGGTATTCATGGTCAAAAAGCCCATGTAGGCACCGTCTATATCAATACCCAGCGGTTTTCCCTGCCAGTCCTTCAGCATGGTATAGGTATCGTGGGCAAATTTATCGCCATAGGTACAGCCGATGAAATTTAACAGATGCAGAGCTGCATTTACACCGTTATATGGCATGGCGGCATGTGCAAAGACACCCTCCATATGCAAAACAGCACTCTCATTGTCTAGGGTTTCCACGCTTCCCTTTAAATCAAAGGCCCGTAAATAGAACAGAAAGGCATCTAGATAGTCTTCCTTCCAGTCCCTAACCTCAGCACTTGCCTGTCCGATCACGATATTGCTGCGCTCTCCCGCATGCATGCTTGTAATCACAGTATCACACGTACCACTCAGCTCCACATGCAGACCGCCCTTTTCTCCATAGATCACCGGAAAATCCGCATCCGGTGTAAAGCCAAGGGTTGGAAGCTCTCCATGCTTTGTATAGTAGTTCATGCACTCCATGCCGCTTTCTTCATCACAGCCCAGAATCAGCATGACCTTTCGATTCAGCTTGATTCCCTTATCCTTCAGCATTTTAAGCGCATAAAAGCCGGCCATGGCAGGTCCTTTATCATCCAGTGTCCCGCGTCCGAACATATACCCGTTCACGATTTCACCGCCAAAGGGATCTCTGCTCCAGCCTTCTCCGATCGGCACAATGTCCAAATGCGCCAGCACACCGACGCTTTCTTCCCCTTCCCCATATGCAATCACGCCGGCATAGCCGTCGTAATCCTTTATCTGAAAGCCTTCTCTTTTTCCAAGTTCCAGCATATAATCCAGTGCTTTTCTGCAGCCTGTGCCAAACGGCGCATGGGCTGTCTTTGTTTTGTCATCCCGCACAGAAGGAATGGCAATTAGACCTCTCAGGTCTTGGATGAACGCATCCTTGTACGTTTCCAATTCCGTTAACCAGTTCATTCGATTCACCTCATGCATATATTCTACCACAAAGGAATGTGAATACCTATGATTATTTTCATAAATTTTCATAAAAGTTTCTAACGCCGCAAACACAGGGATTGCATCCGTTTATAAAAGCCGGGTATTGAAAAAATACATAAAAAGAGGCAGTCCGTCCGGATTGCCTCCATTCTGTTCGTTACGCTTCTTTGTTATCTTCCGCTACAGCTGCAGGCTTTGCATCCTCAGCCTTCGCTTCTTCCTTCTTTTCCGGTCTTGGTCTAGGAAGCAGTGCCTTGGCACTGACATTCACACGGCCGCGGTCATCGATTTCCGTAACCTTAACACGAACCGTATCACCGATGTTCAATACATCCTCCACCTTGTTGACACGCTCATGATTGATTTTGGAAATATGCAGCAGTCCATCTGTTCCCGGGAACAGATTAACAAATGCACCGAATTTTTCAATACGGACAACCTTGCCCTCGTAAATATCTCCAACCTTGGCTTCCCGCACGATATCACGGATCATATCCGCTGCATGATTGATTGCCGCACGATCCATATGGTAAATAACCACATGTCCGTCATCCTCGATATCGATTTTGACATCATCGCTCGCCTCGATGATCTTGTTGATCATCTTGCCGTTTGGTCCGATAACCTCACGAATCTTTTCCGGATCGATATAGAACTGCTCGATCTTCGGAGCATAGGTTCCGACATCTTCTCTCGGTTCGCTGATTGCCGCCATCATATTTTCCAGAATCTGCGCGCGGGCAACCTTCGCCTGTGCCAGAGCTTCTTCAAATACTTCCTTTGTGATTCCTGTCACCTTGATATCCATCTGCAGTGCTGTGATACCCTTGCTTGTACCGGCAACCTTAAAGTCCATGTCACCGAAGTGATCCTCCATACCCTGAATATCCGTCAGTACGGTGTACTTTCCGTTTTCCTCATCCATGATCAGACCCATGGCAATACCAGCCACCGGCGCCTTGATCGGTACACCAGCCGCCATCAGCGACATGGTTCCGGCACAGATGGATGCCTGGGAGGAAGAACCGTTGGATTCGGTTACCTCGGCTACCGTACGAATCGTGTAAGGGAAATCCTCAACACTTGGCAGTACCTGGGACAGTGCACGCTCACCCAGTGCACCATGACCGATCTCACGACGGCCAGGGCTTCCCATACGTCCTGTTTCTCCTACGGAATACGGCGGGAAGTTATAGTGATGCATGAAGCGCTTCGTCTCCACCTCTGTTAAATCATCAATGATCTGATTATCATTCATCGGTCCCAGCGTCGTAACGCTTAACACCTGTGTTTCCCCACGGGTAAACAGCGCACTGCCGTGTGCTCTTGGCAGAATGTCTACCTGAGAGTCCAGCGGACGGATTTCATCGATTTTACGACCATCCGGACGCACCTTATCCTCGATGATCAAGCGGCGTACCTCATCTGCCTCAATACTGTGGCAAATCTGCTTTACCTGCTTGAGCACCTTCGCCTTTGCGGCTTCATTTTCATATTCCCTGGCATCGAATACAGCGACAGCTTCCTCTGTCAGCTCATCGATTTTGCCATAGCGTTCCAGCTTCTTTTCGATGGATACCGCATCACGGATCGGCTGTTCAAACTGTGCACGCACCTCGCGGTCGATGTCCTCGTCCACGGTATACAGCTTAACCTCCATCTTTTCTTTTCCAACGGCTGCCGCGATTTCTTCCTGAAAGGCAACCAGCTGCTTGATGTGCTCATGACCGAACATGATAGCACCCAGCATCGCTTCCTCGCTTACTTCCTTCGCCCCGGATTCTACCATATTCACGGCATACTTTGTACCTGCAACTGTCAGGTTGATATCACTCTTCTCCAGCTGCTCCGGCGTCGGGTTGATGATGTATTCGCCATCCACGCGTCCTACCATAACACCGGCAATCGGACCGTTGAACGGGATATCGGAAACACACAGTGCCAGGGATGCCCCAAACATTGCTGTCATTTCCGGTGTACAGTCCTGATCTACGGATAATACCGTATTCACAACCTGTACCTCATTGCGGAAGCCATCCGCAAACAATGGACGGATCGGACGGTCAATCATACGAGCCGTCAGCGTCGCATGCTCACTCGGTCTTCCCTCTCTGCGTAAAAATCCACCGGGAATCTTACCAACAGAATACAGCTTTTCTTCAAATAAAACGGTCAACGGAAAGAAGTCAATGCCTTCCTTTGCCTGCTTGCTGGCTGTAGCTGTTGATAATACAACGGTGTCATCATATCTGACCAGGACAGCTCCACCTGCCTGTTTTGCCACTTCACCAGTTTCCACTGTGAGCCCACGCCCACAGAAATCTAAACGAAATACCTGTTTCGCCACGTTCTTCACCTCTATTTTTCTTATCTTTACCATGATATCATATTTTAAAAGCCAATAAAAGAAAAAAAGCTCTTTTCGAGCTTTTTTACTATTTACGCAGTCCCAGACGAGAAATCAGTTCCTTGTAACGGTTCAGGTCTTTATTCTTCAGGTATGCCAGCAGGTTTCTACGACGACCAACCATCTTCATCAGACCGCGCTGAGAGTGGTAATCGTGCTTGTGCTCCTTGAAGTGCTCAGTCAGCTGGTTGATTCTGTAGGTCAAAACAGCTACCTGTACCTCTGGAGAACCTGTGTCTCCTTCAAAACGTGCATACTCTTTCATAATTGCCTGTTTTTCGCTTTTTAATAACATGTTATTTCCTCCTGTTTTCTTATTCGTTCTATACTGAGTGAACCGCTGAGGAATATTGCGCGTAGACCAAGTATAAAACCTTTGATATCATAGCACAGCAGCCGCTTGAATGCAAGCATTTTTTAAGAATCCAGCCATTCCACACATCGTGGATGAAACTGCCGCACTGCGGCCCTTTCAAGCTGCTGCTTCTGTTGAGCATCAAAGTCTTCAAACGGCAGAAGCTGCAGGGCTTCCTTTTCCAGCTTCCAGCGTCCTGCGACATTTCCCTGATACAGGAAGCAGGGGTATACGATTCCCTGCAGATTGAACACCCTACGCAGATGGCGCTGCGGTAAAAACGGGTTTTCATGCTTTTCATAGCCCAGCATCAGCGGATCGAAGCCGCTGAGAAACACAACGGTGGGAATACGGGGATAGGAATCTGTTTCCTCACAAAGCTCATACACCGTATGTCCCCCGCATGCACTCATCTCTATGTCGGAGATATTCTGCAGGATATCCTCCAGCTCCTTCTTTTTCCAGCCGAAGAAATACCGGGCATCCCGCAGTGTTACCGGGCCATAGCCCTTGAGATACCGGCAGACAAGCTCCTTGCGGCAGGCATCCAAATCCGTTCTAAGCGCTATGGGAGCATAGGCGAATTCCCGTGATGCCGCATGCTGGAAAATCACCTTTCCCTGGATGTTCAGCACAGCAAACAGGCCGTCCCAGCTGGAGCATGCCAGCTCACACAGCTTCTCATCCAGCCCCATCGCAAGCAGCCTGGTATAAATTTCCCGGCGTCCGCAGATGCCCTGCTGCAGCATCTCCAAAATCGCAGCACAGAAAATTTCTTCCTCCTGCGGTGTATAATAGCGGGCCATATAGTAGTTGCGATGCGCATAATCCTTCCACAGTGCCGAGGTGATCAACAGGCGGTCCTCCGCATCCAGCAGATGCAGCGTTCCGCGAAAGGCGCGTGTTTTCACGCTCTGCTTGACCCATTGCTTCCATGAAGCATCCCTTGTCCTGAGTTGCAGCGACATTTGCGCATGCCGCAGAAACTGCGCCTGCAGCGCCAACACATCTCGTGCAGCTGTTTGCGCATCACAGCGTGAGGTCAGGTGCTGGTGGCAGAGTATCTTTCGTTTACGTTCCGCTTCCTTCATAACGCTTCCTCCGGTAAAAAATCAACCAGTACATCATGAAGCAGCAGCATACCTTCATCGGTTGCTTTCACATGGTCATTTTCCACCACCAGCATACCGCTTGCGATGTTTTTTTGAAGCGCCGCAGGATAAAGCGCTGCAAAGTCAGCCGCAAAGCGTTCCCGAAACAATGACAGACGCATCCCCTGTTTCATCCTGAGCGCCATCATCAGCATCTCAAACATTTCATCCTGCCTGCTCAGCTCTATGATATCCGGACAGCTGCCCTTTTGCAAATAGGTATGCAGATTGCGGGTGTTATCATAGCGGATATGTCCGCTCTTTCCGCTGGCACCGCATCCAATTCCGCAGAAATCCTCATAGTTCCAGTACATCTGGTTGTGCAGGGATGCTGCGTTTGGCTTTGCGAAATTGCTGATTTCATATTGTGTGAAGCCATGCTGTTGCAAATAGGACACTGCATACAGATACATATCCGCCTCGACATCCGCATCGATATTCTGTACACCGTCTCGCCCAAACTGGGAATGCTCCTCGATGGTAAGGGCATACAGCGAAATATGGGATATCTGAAAATGCTGTACGATGTCCTGCAAATCCTCCTTCCACATCTCCATCGTCTGCTGTGGAAGACCATATATGAGATCAATGGATATATTATGAATACCATATTGGTGCAGCTGCTGAATGCGCTCCACTACCTCTTTTCTGGTGTGCCTGCGTCCGATGATGGGCAAAAGCGTGGGCTGCAGGGTTTGCACGCCCAGTGAAATACGGTTGACACCATATCGCTTCAGCAGCACTATTTTCTCATCCTCCAGTGATTCCACATTCGCTTCCATCGTATATTCCTGTACCTTCGCCGTATATGGGGCAAGCAGCTTCAGCAGCTGCTCCAGCTGTCTGCTGTTTAATGCACTCGGGGTTCCACCACCGATATATGCTGTTTCCACCGACACCTGCGCAAGCTTTTCCTGCAGCTCCCGTTCCACTGCAAGCAGCCACTGGTCCGCAAGTCCCGCATGATAGCGGCACCGGGTAAAATCACAATAGGCGCAGATATCTCTGCAAAAGGGCACATGGACATAGACAGCTTTCATACAAACCTCCTAAACCGTATAATATACGTATTTCTTACCGATTTTCCGCCGCTGATAGCAGTGCTGCTTCACCAGCAGCTCCATGGCACAGCGTGCTGTTTCATTACATACGCCGGCATATTCCATAAACTGCCGTATGGTGTAATAGCGATATGGCTGGCGATGATCGACAAAAAACATCAGCTGCTGTTCACTCAGCATCGGATACTGCTCCAGCAGCTCCTGCAGCTGCATCGTCTGACAGGCGGTGACATCCGTTTCCGTTAATGATAGCATGGATCGTGAAATTTGCAAGCGGATATCATCCAGAAATGTCAGAAAGCGTACACTCAGATCCCCTGTAGCCATGCTGTCCGACTGTTCCTTCAGCGCTAAAGCAAACGGCGCATGACAACAGGCATGCACCAGCAGGCAGTCCAGATAGGCATCCTCTTTTGTAAACATGGATAGAAAAAAGATGCGCAGCAAAAGCGGCTCCTCATCCTGCTCCAGAAATGTCACAAGCTCATGCGGCAGCGGTGCAAGCGCCATCAGCTCGCCCGCCTTGTGCAGCCAATGCGGATAATTTCCTGCAAGCAGGACACTTTTTTGAACAGCCGCAGAGAAATGGCGCTGCATGGGACAGCGATACAGCAGCTCTGTTGTCTGCTGCAGCTTTGCACACAGGGCTCTTGTCATAACGATATCCGCATGCAGATCCGCAAAGCAGAAGCTGCGGCGAAGCAGGGCGCGGTAATCCTCCACCTGCTTCCAGACCGCATCCAGCACAACCCCTGTTAAGTCAAGCCTTTGTGCCAGCTCTCCTTTGCTGACATAGACCTCCTCGGTATACTTCCTGGTTTCCTCAAACATATGTTCACCTCGCCACCAGTGTAGCATGAATTTTCTATCAGCTGGAAGCAATCGACAAAAGAAGAAAAAAACAGATCATTTTCGACCTGTTTATTTGTCATCATCGTCCATAGAAAGCACGGCCATGAAGGCTTCCTGCGGCACCTCTACACTACCGACAGACTTCATGCGCTTCTTTCCTTCCTTCTGCTTCTCCAAAAGCTTTTTCTTACGGGAGATATCTCCACCATAGCATTTCGCCAACACGTTTTTACGCAAGGATTTGATATCTGCCCGTGCAACGATTTTTCCATTGATCGCAGCCTGAATTGGAATTTCAAACTGCTGCTTTGGAATCAGCTTCTTCAACTTTTCACAAATAGCGCGTCCTCTTGGATAAGCAAATTCCCGATGTACAATACTGCTCAAGGCATCTACGATTTCCCCGTTTAACAAAATGTCCATTTTAGCAAGCTTATTCGTCTGATAACCGATCAGCTCATAATCCAAAGACGCATATCCCTTCGTGCAGGATTTCAGCTTATCGAAGAAATCAAACACGATTTCTCCCAGCGGAAGCTCATAGATCACATTCATACGGCCCTCATCAATATAGACCATATCCTTATAATTCCCACGCTTGCGCTGACACAGCTCCATGATCGGCCCGACATAATCATTCGGCGTCATGATGCTGGCACGTACAAACGGTTCCTCGATATGATCGATTTTCTGTACATCCGGAAGCAGGGATGGATTATCGATGGACAGTATGGAGCCATCTGTCAGATATGCATGATAGACAACGGAGGGTGCCGTTGCAATTAAATCAATGCGATATTCCCGCTCGATCCGCTCCTGAATGACATCCATATGCAGCAATCCCAGAAAGCCGCAGCGAAATCCAAAGCCCAGTGCCTGCGAGGTCTCTGCTTCAAACTGCAAAGAAGCGTCATTCAGCTGCAGCTTTTCCAATGCATCCCGCAAATCGTTGTATTTACTGGAATCAATGGGATACAACCCACAGTACACCATCGGGTTCATTTCCCGATACCCATGCAATGGCTCGCTTGCAGCATGATCCGCATGAGTGATGGTATCTCCGACACGCACATCCTTGATGGATTTGATAGAGCCGCAAACCCAGCCTACCTCGCCGCATTCCAGCACGTCTTTCTTAACTTCCTTCGGATTGCGAATGCCTACCTCCAGCACCTCGTATTCCGCTCCACTTGCCATAAACCGGATATGATCACCAACCCGCAGAGTTCCTTCCTTGACGCGAACATAGGCAATGACACCGCGGTATGCATCATACAACGAGTCAAACACCAGCGCCTGCAGCGGTGCATGCGGGTCCCCGGACGGTGCCGGTACATTGCGAACGACTGCTTCCAGCACATCCTTTATGTTCAAGCCGTTTTTCGCCGATATGAGAGGTGCGTCGCTGGCATCCAGTCCGATAACATCTTCAATTTCCTTGCGCACAACATCCGGCTGTGCACTGGGAAGATCAATTTTATTGATAACCGGAATGATTTCCAAATCATTGTCCAAAGCCAGATATACATTGGCCAGTGTCTGTGCCTCGATGCCCTGAGCCGCATCCACGACCAGAACAGCTCCCTCACAGGCCGCAAGCGAACGGGATACCTCATATGTAAAATCGACATGTCCCGGTGTATCTATCAGATGGAAAATATAATCCTGTCCATCCTCCGCTTTATATTTCAGCTGAACGGCATTCAGCTTGATTGTAATGCCACGCTCCCGTTCCAAATCCATGGTATCCAGCAGCTGTTCCTTCATTTCCCGCTGTTCAACAGTATCTGTAATTTCAAGAATACGATCGGCCAGAGTTGATTTCCCATGATCAATATGGGCGATGATTGAAAAATTTCTTATGTGTTTCTGATCCATATTCTCACTCCTAACGCAAGGACTATTATAACAGGAAAGTTGTGGGATGGAAAGCAAATTTAGCGAGTAGAAAGCAATTCCTCTTGACCTTTTCAGCGAGTAGTGCTAAAGTTTAGTGGAAAAGGATGAGAGAGCCTTTTTACGTTAGAATTTTTCTAACAAAGAAGGACCCGCTGTAGGAGGCGGGTCCTTTCTTTCATCTGCCATGCATTTCTGCCCGTTTATGTTGCCTATAAACCACTACAGAATGACGTCTTCATGTAAGCTAATGTCATGTGATTGTATCTATGACCTTTTCAATGCGGCGTCTTTTCTTATACATAACCATGTAAAGAATGAATCACCACATGCACTACTAGGTCCACGCTTAAATTTATCTTTTATAAAGCAGGTAAACAGATACATAATTAAGAAATAAAGAGTATTATGAACCAAAATAGAGCGTAGTCCAAACAAACTGATATATAAAAACCTCAAATGACACTATTATCAGACAAAGCAACTATCATAATATCCTCATTTAAACGAATTCCTCAGATAAATCTGTTAAAGCCAAAGAAAAATCCTTTCTTTAAATGATGTTTTTTATAAAACAACACAGCGGCCAAAAGAATTAACAGTAGAGTAGTATACGCTGCATAACCATGCATAAGCCATCGATATGGATAAAACAGTTGGTAAAGGATGTTCAAGCCTATAGATTGGAAATTATCCGGCAGCATAACAGGAAACAGCATTAGTAGAAAGGCTCCCAGCATGACAAAGGTCCGCTGATTCCATCGCTTCATGATTTCACAGAGAAGAAGTATCCATGTAAGTAGCAATAACAGTTGAGCAGCTAGCATCCATGTTAAGAATTGCCACAAAGGAATCGCAATACCTGAGTTGAAATAGTCTTGAATTTCATATAATGGAGTCTGAAACGATATACTCGGATATAGCTGTATGATCCTGATGAGCTGCGCTACATACAGGATAATAGTCATGATTGTCACTATACAGAACAAGTGTCTTATTTTCCAATTATGAACATCACAACGGGATGGACTGCTGCTTTGCAGCGTCAGCATACCGCTCTTCAATTCTCTGTGGTAGCTTTGTACAAGAAACAGGATCAGGCAGGTTACCGTCAGTAGATAGCTGCTTTTTTTCATAGCTCCATCTTCAAAAAGCAGGCGATATACATCCTCTTTCAACAGCTTTCGATCTACAGCCTCCCTTTTTCTTTGTTCATAAGCCGCTTTATATTCCTGAAACGCTTCTAAACCCTCTAATTTTCTAGCAAGCTGACTTTGCTCGGCAAGGGTTACTGAATTCTGATACTGCTCCTGCAGTAATCGAAATACCTGTTCTTGTTCCTCCATACGCTGATTTGCCTGCACGCTTACATGATCCCCAATCGTATCAATATAATAATTATACTGTCTATCTTTATTCGTTGTGACGCTCTGCTGTTGGGCAATCTGAAAGATGCCGATGCATACCGCAAAAAGCATTCCATATAATAACTTGTCCTTAAACAGCAGTTTTCGCAGCTCCTGCCAGCCTAGGCACGAGGATTTAATATGCAAAGCCCTGGCATACTGTGGTAGAATTCGGCGTTGCTGCCGGATCGGCTTACAATACCAGAAACAGCCTATCAGACTCATTGCAAACAACACCAGTGGAAGAACCGCCACCATGGATACCTTGTTAAGCGCCACAGAGCCGATCCGAAAGAAGCTGTAATCTGCCAGCAGCTTCACTGGATGCAGCAATACATACAGGTTGATATCATGCAGAAAAGCGAATTGAGATACGGCAGAAAAATTAGTATAAAGGAGGAAGGAACCACCATACACCAGAATCAGCAGCAGTAATAAGACCCCTAGGGAATTACATGCATAGGCCGCCGCTGACAGTATGACCGCAAGCAGGCAGAAGCTTGCTGCACGGATGATAAAAATGCATATAAGGAATTGTCCGATACTCATCCCATAGGGTGTCATTGACAAAAAGGCTATTGATTGCACAGGCGCCTGAACATCCAAACCACCATAAGCAAGAATGGAAAGAACAGCACACTCTGCCATCATGAGAAAACACCCCACGATAACCAGGATATTCATGACGAATAATTTACAGATGTACTGACGGATACCTCCATATGCCATGCTTTTGGAGTAGGTAAGATATCCGTTCTCCTTCTCTTTCATAATCAAATGCAGGACCAAATATACCATCCAAGCTATTATAAGAATATCCAATGGTGTAAAATTCAACACCTGCTGTAAGCCTGCAGAGGGTTCTGCCTTTGTGATAGATACCTCCAATGCATCGTATGCTTCAAAAGTGCGCTTCGCAATGCTCTTATCTGCTGAATGCTTGCGAAAAATCGAAATGCGGCTGCGCTGATTTGCATCCTGTGCAATGGAAGCCTTCCATGCGACATACCCATCTGCCGCCTGTATCTCTGCACGGATCTGTGCAATTGCCTCTTGTTTCATCTGGAAAGAATCTGCATCGTTTCCTTTGCTTTCTGCCGCTACAAGCCATTGCTGCTTCACCCACTGTTCCCCGTAATTTTTTTCATAATAATAGATATTTGGCACAGCATTCATATCATCAATGGATACCGCAAACCCGCTGCTCCTCTGAAAATTGATTTGATCTTCCTGTTCCTTCAGCCAGGCGAGTGGATTATCCTGCTTGTATGCAGCTTCATAGTAGGTCTTATAGCCGCCTTGAACAAGATGATCACTTTGTATATGAAAAGAAAACACGGCTGCATTCAAAATTATCAGCAGGAGTAAAAAGAGCATTATTTTTTTATTACGCCAGATTTTCAAAAATTCAAATCGAATCATGCACCACTCCCGAAATAATATAAATACACATCATTCAAGTCAGGCTGTACCCTACGTCCCGACAAAGAAGAAGCGTCATGTGTAATCAGTCTGGCAAATAATGCATTCTGCTCATAATGCAGATTACTGATCTGATATTTTTTCTGTAAATTGTTTAATTCTGTTTCTGTCACTTGTATTTCCATTACATTTTGCTGCACACTTCTCAACAATTCCTGTGGTGTAGCTTTCAAAAGCAGTTTTCCTTTTTTTAATAAGATTATCTGATTAGCGATAAATTCTATATCACTGACAACATGGGTCGCAATCAAAACAATACGTTCCCGGCTCATACGAGCAATCAGATTTCTCAGCTCGATGCGCTTTTGGGGATCAAGACCTGCCGTTGGCTCATCCAAGATTAAAATAGAAGGATTTCCCAATAGGCTCTGTGCAAACATCGCCCGCTGCTTCATACCACCGGAAAAGCTGCGGATTTTCTTATAAAGTACATCCTGCAATTCCACTTCTTCAGCCAAATGCTGAATCATCGCATCCAAGCCGTGCTTCGCCATCCCCTTCAAAGAAGCGATATACAACAGATTTTCCTGTAATGTAAAATCATCATACAAGCAGTTTATTTGTGGCATATACCCGATGCATTTCAGATAGGAGGACCCCATTTTACGAATATCAGCCTGATTTAAGTACACCTCTCCCTGTGTTGGCTTTAGCAATAAACTGAGAATATTCATCAAGGTGCTTTTCCCGGCACCGTTGGGTCCCAAAATACCATAAATCCCATTCTCTAATACCATATTCACATGATCAAGTGCTAACTCTCTATCGTATTGCTTACATAAATTCCGTATTTCAAGTCTCATATCGTGCCTCCCTGTTACTCCAGCTGATAGAACTTCAGCCGTTTATCAAAATATCCAGTTTCATTATCCTTTGATCCGATATAGCCATCCTGATAGTGCTGATATAGGTCGATTCCTATTTTATATTCTGGATATAAAAACTTCTCTTTTTCTGTGTCATAAATCTGATAATGCACCTTGCTCTGTCTTGTACCAGGGTGTGTCAGATAGCTTAAGCGAAGTAAACCATCGCTGCTCATTATATTAAAATGAGCTTTTTCTTCAAACGGAGTAAACGTCGCAAGCTTTACCTTTTCTTTTGTTTTCACATCATAGGAAAACAGATCGTTACTTTTTTCATTTGCACCATAAAGCTTTCCCTTATACATCATAGACGTTGAAATTGTATTTTCAGAATTTATACAGCTAATTTCCCCTGAGGAAATGGTGTATGTATAAATCGGCTTTTCTTTCTTTGTGTATACATCATCTATATAATAGGCTTTTCCATCCTGACAGCCAAGGTAGTAAAAGTATCCGTCCTGATCATTGCTTGTCGAAGCTATCCTTTTCTCTTTTTCTTCATTCAAATCATATACATAGAGGCTTGTTTCAGTAATACCTCCCTGTAAATCATCAATTTCTCCCATCATATTACAAGAGAGAAACAATGTATCCTGATACAGAATTGCCTGATTCAGCAAGGCTCCTTGGGGCAGCGTATAGGCAACACGCCGGTTATTCCCATCCGAATCCGCTTTCATGATAACATCCTGAAAGCTTGTTGTTCCATCTGACATATAATACAAGTATAAAGCATTTTTATATGGTGTAAGCATCCCTAATCTGCGACCTTCATATTCCCCTAATTGCACAGCCGGACATTCCATGCTGTCATGTTTACAATTTGCTTTGCTACAAAGTGGTACGGAAGCTTTCTCCTCAGAATCAAAATATTTTACATTTTTCAAGACATTTCCATCTGCAGTTTCTTCTCCTACCTCTTCGATAAAGTAGATTCCTTCCTCTGCATCTGTTACAGCTACACCCGAAAATTCCTTCACTGCATCCGGATCCCAGTTTATTTCATCCTCTCTTGAGCATCCACTTAAGGTGCTAAGTCCGATGCATGAAAGGATTACAAGCATACGATTAAAACATAAATTAATTTTTTTCATAAGCACTCCCTATTCGCGTTTCAGATACTCATCCAGCTGCTTTTGAATATCGTTTATTATGCGGTTTAATTCTGTCTTCTTAATTTGCTGATTGATAGCATCCAGCTGTTCTACTGTACCCTTGCTCTGATAATAAGGTATTCCTGTATCCTGAGCATAATATTGAGTCAGCAGTTTCTGATCATCTTCACTAAGCTGAGGATAAAAGCCATCAATAGATACCACAGGAGTATGTTCCATATATGCTCTGATTTCCTTTTGCCCATCCATCCCCATAGCCTCAGAGGGTGTTATAATGAGGTAATTCCCTGCAAAGCCTCTTCCGCTAATGGTATCCGGTAGGCTGTTATCATGCAATGCATATACAAGTCCATCCCGTTTTTCGTAATCTGTACCTTCCAGCCCATATATAAATAATTCAGAAAGCTCCTTATCTGTATTGATCAATGAGAGTAGTTGTACTGCTTCCTTCTTATATTGTGAGTCCTTGTATACTGCAGTGCCCCCCATACGAATAGCTTGCACCTTACCAAAAGGAATCTGTGTTTTTCCTGCATAACGCTGCACATGTTTCTGCAGCTGTACAGGATAATATCGCCCCGTAGTCACAAAGGTTCCCTTTTGCATCTGCTGCTCATACTCAGACTGCTTCAGATTTGCACCTGTCAGATTTTTCTGATTTAATTGTTCAATCCACGACATAGTGTCACTGAAAGCTTTTGTTTCATTCAGATTTACAACGTCCCAGCCGCCCTTCGTATGCTGATATCGCAGATAATTGCCAACAGGTAGAGGAAGGGGATAATACATATTCGTATAGACATCCATCTGTTCCAAGTCCTGATAGGAAAAAGGAATAATGTTTCCATGCTGGTCATCATAGACCGTTTGCATCGCTTCTGTCAGCTCTTCCTTACTCTGTATGGCACTTACATTGATTGCGCTGTTTTCTGCCAGCTCATTATCAATGATATATGCGTTTTGATATGCATACAACGCAATCTTAGGAATGTATTTTAAAATCCCGTTAACCCGTTGTGTTTCCCAATAGGAAACTGGCATCGAGCTATAAAAATCCTTTGCATAGGATTCATGCAAATATGCATCGAGATCTGCCATATCCTCATAATTATTTGTTGTACTGTCAAAAAGATCTATCTGAGCTTCT
The DNA here is from genome assembly GCF_024463855.1 of Clostridium sp. DFI.1.208. Taxonomy (NCBI): domain Bacteria; kingdom Bacillati; phylum Bacillota; class Clostridia; order Eubacteriales; family Clostridiaceae; genus Clostridium; species Clostridium sp. DFI.1.208. Next base: position 172,918 of record NZ_JANGCA010000001.1, read on the forward strand.
TGATCAGCTAAAGTTTGTAAGGAAGTATGTGTTACATCCTGTGTGAAATTTTCCGAATCAAAAGAGGAATCAACATCCATTATTTTAAATTGAACATGATATGGAAATCCCCTATCCTTCAAAATTTCATTTAGCTTGTCGGTATATGCATTCTTTATTTCCTCATCATTCTTATAGGCTTCATCATGATACCATACAGAGGATTCCATACTTTTAATGTCTACCCACCAGACGATTGTTTTCTCATTATATTCATCTTTGGTTTTATTATTTGTGCACCCTGTTAAACACAGTATACAGCACAACATAATGACCCTAAGTTTATTCATATACGGTTTCCTCTCCTTATTCATAGTAATTGCATTATAGAAAAAGATGAGTCAACTCATCTTTTTCTATATCATTCTATAAGCTCCAGGATCCAATATAATTTGGAGCATAATAATCACAGTTCACTCTATTCATACTATAGCCAGTTTGAGCAGTTCTTGAATAGGATAATTGCCCCTGTACAGATGGAGATGTAAAAGAATACCAGCCAGATGTTTTTCCGCTATCAGAATCATATTGATTATAGTGCCCACTAACCTGTTTCCATATTGTAGGAGAACCTCCAGATTCCGTGATTCTTGCAATAAATCCTTTTTTCCATGAACCAGAATAGGTATAGCTTAAACCGGTCGATACCTTATTGGCCGCTCCTACAGCAGTGAATGTTAACATACAAGCAAATGCTACTGCGAATACTTTAATTATCGTCTTTTTCATTATAATCCTCCTTTTCTCAATCCTCGACACGATTTCCCCCACCTCTTAAATGAACGCCTGATTCCATATCACAATGATTACAAATACAAGTTATAGAACACAGAATCAGGCATACAGCAGGCAAAAACAATTTTTTCACGGCTACCATAGTGTATCCCCTCCTTATTTACAGTTAAATTGTAACCGTTTTCTTAAGTGCTTACAATAGAATCTAAGCAAAATAAAAAAAGCATGAAAATAAAGATTTTAAATCATTTTTTTCGTACTTTTTTCAGTTTTTCTTCCCATTCAAACATGGCTTTATAGCTTTTCTTCCGTTGACATAACTTATATAACTCATTTTCACACATTTTGATATATAACTCATCATTTTTTTCTAATACCGGTAATATGCATTTTAGAATATATCGTTTATTCTCATCATTCGTACGCACATCGTAATGCTGATAGAACCTATATACTATCAAGTCTATTTCATCGCCTTTGCATGTATCCGTACAATTCACATATTTTTGAGGGATTCGATAATCCAGCATATGATTTGCATAACAGATGCAATTATAACAGCGAAGCAATTGGGCTTCAGATATCTCAAGTGCTTTTTCAAGGTACTCAAGACAAAACGAATACATTTCTCTGTGCAGATATATAGTGCCTAAATTCATGTAGGTGACAAATAACTGATTTCTGCTTACAGCTGTATGCTCTATTATAAACAGAAGCTTATCTCTATATAGATCCATTGCATGCGTATCGATATTTAAAAGAATATCTATTAACTTCGTATACAGTACCATTAACTGCACATGATTGTCCGTTTCAATCAGCTGCTTTTCTATTTCATAGCTTTTCTGCAAGACGAGAAGATAACGGTGCTGTCTTTCATATACTCTGGTACTAAACAACCGATTAGATAATAAACATGAGTTCTCATAAGAATATGTATGCAATACATGTTCAAGTTTAGCGTCCTCATGATAGTTTGCATAAACATATAGATAATAAATTGCAAGATCATATAGCCTTCCTTTAAAAATACCGGAAATCGCATCCAGCATATAAAATTCATCCTCGGTAATCATATGACTGCGGTTTTTCAAAAAGTCTCTTACTATCTGAAACAGCCATAAAATCTCTCCATAATACAACACATTCTGAAATTCCTGCATATCCTGAACTGCTTCATGTAACAGGCGGATACATGCTGCCTCTTTTTTAAAATCCATAAGCGGGAATAATTCCTCCGTAACTGTATTGATTTTCGCATCCCACTTTCTGGATTCCCATATGCGTTTTCCTAACTTTTTTGCCGCAAGCTCATACACCTCATCCCTGACACAGGCTTTCTGCTTCTCCAGAGAACAGTAGACACTGGATGAACAAACAGGAATATGCAGAGCATCTTTATAAAAGTTAGCCTGCTTCCATTGCACATCCTTACTTATTTTCAGATTGCGAATTCTGTAATAAGGAATCAGGATATTCAAATGCTGCTTATAGGTATTGCTGAATGTCATATACTCCCCTCCCTATCCTATACTTCTATTTTACAGTTTATCTAGCTATGTGTAAAGAAGGCATCCCATCGGACGCCTTCCTTTCCTTTTTCATTATTCCACGATGCAGCCAATCAGATTTTTCCCACTGCCATTAAAGAAAACCTTTGCCTCCATCTTCGCTTTTCCTTCCAGCTGCAGCTCATCTGCCAAAATCAGTCCGTCAGCACAGGCAATCGCATAACCGCCGTCCACCATACCGATGATTTCTTTGCAGGCAGCATTTCCCTTTTTGCTCAATCTGCGCACCTTATGGAATTTCAGCTTTTTGCCGTTTACCAGAACATAGGCACAGGGTGCAGGAATCAGACCACGGATATGATTATAGACGCTTTCAACATCTCTGCTGAAATCGACATGCTCCTCTTCCTTTTGAATGGTATAGGCAAACGTTGCCTCCGCTTCGTTTTGTTCCACGAAGACAGCACTTCCGTCAATGATTTTCGGAATGCTTTCACTCAGCAGCTGTGCTCCGGAAACGGCCAGCTTATCATACAAGGACCCCATCGTATCCTCATCCGCAATCGCCACATGGCTTTGCGCCATGACAGCACCGGCATCCATTTTCTTCACCATGCGCATGATGGATACACCGCTTTCCGCATGCCCTTCGATGATCGCCTTATGGATGGGTGCTCCACCTCTTAGCTTCGGCAGCAGCGATGCATGCACATTGACAGAGCCATAGGTCGGATGCTCCAGCAGCTTTGAAGGGATGAACTGCCCGTATGCACAGGTTACAATCAAATCGATATCCAGCTGCATCAGCTCCTCATAATCATCCCGTATTCGGGTTGGCTGATACACGGGGATATCATGTGCCAAAGCTGCCTGCTTTACCGGCGGCATCTGCAGCACCTGCTTTCTTCCTACCTTTTTATCCGGCTGACTGACAACACCAATGATTTCATAGCCGTCACTCCACAGCCGTTCCAGCATAGACACGGCGATTTCCGGCGTGCCCATGAACAGAATTCGTATTTGTTTTTTATCCATGCTATTCACCTCAGTAGGCATTATACCATGATGTGCGTGCGTTTGCATCTACTTTAACAAAACGTCTTCCTCTTGAATATGACAGCTAATGCAACAGACCGTCAAACACATCGGAAAACATCTGTACGCATCCCTTCATCGTGGAAACAATCGCCTCGCTGCTGCTCTTTGCAAGCTGGGAAGCGCGGTTTTCCTCAATATCCTTTAATGCGACCGGATCGTTTTGCGCTTTCACAACACGATTCTGCGCAACATCTGATTCAAAGCTCTCCACCTGCTCCTGAACGAGATTTCGCGTATCGTCTGACCCCTGCTGATTGATATAGGAGCCGATCGATACAAGAATACAAATCAGAATGGCATCCGCCAGAAATCGCTTCATATAAAATCACTCCTTTGTCAGTACATCATGAATACCGTCTGCGATAACATCCAGGGAGTTTGAAACCTCCTCGAAGGTATTTACATCACCGCCAAGCTCCATCAATACAATGTTTTTGGCAACCTCCTGATTATAATAGGCCTCCCTTGTCATGACCCCCTTCATGATACCATTCTTCTTTGCATTGATCGTGTCAGTTAATGTCGTGGACAGCTTGGTTGCCGTCTTGGCATTTTTCCCAAGACCACCGACAACAAACATCCCCTTGGCATAATTCTTACCATCGATATTGATATAGCTTGCTTCCCTTGGAATACTGTCACGATGCAGATCCAGACACATATCAAAGCCGCCGTAATTCACAAGTGCTTCGTTTAGATATTTATAGGATACCACATAGGATTCATTATACGTCAGTCCATGCGTATCACGGTAGCGAATGAAATCATTGGTTTCCAGAACCACCTTGATGCCGCGGTCCTCCAGCTTCTGTGCCAGAATCGCTGCAGCATCCAGCACCGTTTTACCGCCCTTATAGCTTTCATCCTGGTGGGTGTCGTAGATATAAACCCGTTTTCCGGTACTCTTACCTTTTTTATCCGCAGATTTTTCTTCCGTTTTCTTGTCACTGCTTTCAGCCTTATTGTTCTTACCGTCATCCTTGCTTTGTGAGGTATCCTTTTGCTCGTCTGTTGTCTTCGGCACCACACTTGGATTATCCTGTGTCGTTTCCACCTCCTTGATGTCCTCCTTGGGAATCGTCAGATTGGAATTGTAGGATAATACATTTAAAGAATCCTTCAGTGAGAGGGAGCTGTTGATTGTCTTTTGCTTATAAACAAAATTATTTAAAAGATCATCCGCATTGCGGAAACAGTGCTTCAAGCCGCTGGCAAACGGTGTCAGATAGAGAAAGGCAATCAGTACGAAGACTTTAGCAAGAAGCTTACATGTAGATTTCATAGAAAAAAGCACTCCCTTCTCTACCACCATATGTGGCCGGGTGTGCTTTCATGTTAAACTATGGATGACAAAATGCGACATTACAGCTGTTCATAGTTGGGATGCAGGAAGCGATTCAGACTTTCGGAAACGATATAGACCAGATGCTTCAGCTCATCATCCATCGATTTTGGCGTTACGACAAGGTTCAGATAATTGCTGTCTTGTATCTTCTGCAGAATATGCTGTTTTTCCTCTCCGCTGACCTCGAGGGTTTCATGCAGGATGGCACCGATACTGGTAACCGTTGCCACGCCGATGGCGATGACAGGAATATGCAGGCTTTTCTCACTAAGTGACATACGGTGATTTCCGACGCCGCTTCCCGGCTGAATACCGGTGTTGTTGATTTGAACAACGCGGTTGATCCTTGCGATATTACGGGTAGCCAGCGCATCAATGGCAATGACCAGATCCGGCTGATAGCTTTGTGCAACGCTTTGGACAATGGACAGCGACTCCAGCCCGGTCTGTCCCATAACACCCGGCTGCAGTACCGCAACATTGCGTGTTCCCGTTAAATAGGCAGGATCCTCATGCTCATACAAATGGGCGGTCACCAGAATTTCATTTGCCGCCTGCGGTCCCAGTGCATCCGAGGTAATGAAGCGGTTTCCCAATCCAACCACAAGAATTTTTTTCAGCGTCACATGCATATTATCACTCATATGCTGTAGATTTTCCTGGATTGCATCAATCATATTTTCCCGCACGACATGATCATCCAGATCACGGCATTCAATGGAAACGTAATCCCCCTTATGCTTGCCCAGCTCATTTTCATCACAAAGGACCTTAATATAATTGCTGCGAATGTAATCATTCTTTTTTTCGATATGCTCATAGGTTTTTGACTGGATATCTGCGGATATGATTTCATCCGCAAAATCACTACGTATCTGATATGGTTCTGCCATTTTTATACACCTCTTCCATAGTATGGTTTTTTTTCACCTTATTATTGCATTTTCATATTCTTTTTGATATAATTTACTGGCAATTGAAAACTAGGAGGTGCAACATGCCACAGATCCAATCACAGAAAAAACGTGTAAAAACCAACAACAAAAGAAACTTGGCTGTAAGTGCTCAGAAATCTGCATTGAGAACTTCCATCAAAAAAGTTCTGGCTGCTGTTGACGCAAAAGACGCAGCTGCCGCAGCTGCTGCTTACAACGAAGCAAGTTCTAAATTAGATAAAGCTGTTGCGAAGGGTATTCACCACAAAAACTACGCAACAAGACAGAAATCACGTTTGGCTAAAGCAATCAACGCTATTGCTGCATAAGAAACAGGACAGAGGTTCTGTTTTTTTTCATTTCATGCTATGATAGTATAGATGGGAAAGGAAGGATCGTATGAAACGCTATGTCGGAATATTGCTGACTTCCCTTGTCTTGTTCGGCTGCAGTGCCACGCAGAAGACGGAAGTGAAAGAACAGAAGGATCCCGCTGTTGAATTAAAGCAGACATCCATTCAAAACAGCAAAGCAATCAATGAGGACACCTGCTATAAATACCAGCGCTCCCTGCTGCATGAAAATCTGCAGGATGATTATGACCGGCTGTACGGTGCTTTGCTGCATCATGAATCCTCTGTCCTACTGGATTGCAGTATGCCCTATGTCATGAAGCTCTTTGATGCCGTCACCTTCGATCATCCCGAGCTGTTCTGGTCAAACTACGAATACAATTATAAAGAATCCGATGATAAGGAAAGTGTCACGCTGTATCCCTCCTATGCCTACGATCAGGAGGAAACCGCAAAGCTGCAGAAGCAGGTGGATGCCGTCGCTGCCAAGATATTACAGAAAGCGGAAGCAAAGCAGACAGATTATGAACGGCTGAAGCTTCTGTATGACTGGATCATCGATCGCAGCGATTATGTAAACAAGGAAGAAAACAATCAGAATATGCTCAGTGTATTTCTGGATAAAAAGGCAGTCTGTGCCGGGTATTCCAAAAGCTTCAAATATCTGCTGGATCAGCTGCATATTCCCAATGCGATCATATTGGTACAGGTCATTGAAAACCCGGAGGAATATCATGTCATCAATATGGTGCAAATGGATAAGCAGTGGTATTATCTGGATCCTACCTTCGGTGATATCAAAATCGAGAAAAGCTATAACAATTACCGCTATGCCTATTTCGCAATGACCAGCGAGGAGGTTGAAAACATCTATGTCCCACAGCAGGAAATCAAGCAGACAGCTGCATATAAGGACAGCTTCTTTTATCAAAGAGATGCGTATCTGAAGGGCTATGATGAAAATCAGATCATCGCAATCATTGCCTCCAACATCAACAATCCCGATCCCTGTCTGGCCATTAAGTGTGACAGCAAACAGACGTATGAGCAGGTGAAGCAGCTGCTGCGCTCCCAGCATGTTTTTGACCTCTTTCAGAGTGCAGGCTACAATCCACAGGAATTTGAGTATTACAGTCTGGATGAAAATTACTGCTTCTTTTTGAATTACTGGTAAGACATGCGTACAGATCAGCTGTAGATTGATAAAGATTTCGTTTGCCATGGTACAGAAGCCCGCGCATCGAAATCTTTTTTCTTACTGTTTTTTCGCATACTCATTTTGTATCGTAATGCTATAAGGATGCATCCGACTTTTATATCAGCCTTTACGAGAATGAATCCGAGTATTTATTTTAATTTCCTGATTTTAAATAAGAAATCCTGCTGTACATCCTCCCCGCGGTTTTTTCGTCCAAGTGTATTCAGCACGCGGATCAAATCATCTGCACGTGCAAGTTCATCATGGTATTCCAGTGATCCCTTCTGCAGTGTTTTTCCAGATATGTATCCATAGGTGAAGGTACCGTCTGTGAAAAACAGCTTCACACGTTCCTGAACCTTTTCTGAGCCGGATGAAAATGCATTCCCTGCCCCGATTCTACCGATATTGGCAAATGCATTTTCTATTGGAGTACCTACATATGCCAGTGACCTTCTGGCTTTTTTTACAGCATCGTAGGAATAGATGCCGCCATCTCCCAGCACAAAGGTAAAGCGTCTTGTGCGTTTATCAAACAAGGCGATATTATCATAGTTTTTCGTATATGCAAAGGGTTCCATTTTATTTCTCCTTTCTTCGTATGCTGTTTTGCTCTTTACAGGCTGTTGGACATCGCTTATTCGCACGTTCAGCTAGATGCATATTCATTAGACAGCCCGCCAGCACATATGATGCAGCACCTCCTACACGAAACATAATCGTTTTGAGGCATTCTCTCGCTGTATGCTGATTACCTGTACATGCACGAATCAGGCAGAAACAGCAAAGTATCAGCTCACAGCTTGCTGTTTTCAGGATTTCATAAAAATCAATAGCTCGCATCTCCTAAGGTTTCTCCTTCTTCATCTGTATCCTAAAGATGCAAGCACCATTCCCCTCTCTATACACTATAAGACAAATACACAGGAACCGCAAGTTCTATGGGCAACATACGGCAATAAGAAAAGAAGCAGTATGTGACCTGCTTCCTTATGAACGATACTATGTCAGAACAAACGCGATATATCATTCCAGGTTGCCAGAACCATGATACCGACGATCATCAGCAGACCGGCCATCATGATGGCACTTTGTATACGCTCGTTCAGCTTGCGCCCGATGAGGGTTTCAATCAAAACGATAAAGATACGGCCGCCGTCCAGAATCGGTATCGGCAGCAGATTGAAAATACCGACGTTGACAGAGAGCAGTCCAATCAGTGCAATCGTGGACAGCAGACCAGTCTGCGTGATCTGTGCCGTTACCTGATAGATGCCGACAGGTCCACTCAGATTTTTCAAACCGACACCCTGTACCAGCTTTCCTAGTGATTCAAAAATGGTCGTTACCGAATCTACCATTTTCTCTGTACCGTATGGTATGGATTCCAGCAGGGAAATCTCCTTGATTTCATTTTGCTGAAGAACCCCGAGAATATACTTGCTTTCATCCTTGACATACGTTGGGGTGAAATGCAGCATTACCTGCTTTCCATCCCGCAATACGGTAAATTCCGTATCACCATTATAATACTGGATAAACTCGACAACATCATTGAAGGTCTTCGGCTCCAGAACCTCTTTTCCGTTCTTCACACGGATGATTTCATCCCCGGCCTTCATTCCGCCCTTCTCTGCTGCGGAATTCTCCTGTACGGATGCAACCAATGCCCTTCCCGGCACACTGACAGCACCCTGATACGCAGTAATACCGATAAACAGCACCCACGCCAGCAGGACATTCATGATAGCTCCTGCCGCCATAACAACAATCTGCTTCCATGGCTTAATGCCGTTTAATGTCCGCTCATATGGAATGTTCAGCTCATCTGCTTCATCATCGTCCTCTTCTCCGGCCATTGCCACAAAGCCGCCAATCGGCAGGGCACGAATGGACCATGCAGTTTCACCAACCTGCTTCTGATAAACAACAGGTCCCATACCGATGGAAAATTCCTTGCAGTAGACACCGAAACGCTTAGCAGCAATCAAATGTCCCAGCTCATGCACAATAATGATGACGCTCAGAATCAGAACAAAATAAATAATGTTTACTATATTGCTCATACCAGACACATTCCTCCTTTCCATGCCCTACGCACGAACTCCCGTGCCCAGGCATCACTCTCTATAACCTCATCCAGAGAAGGATGCGCGATGTATGCAGCAGCTTCCACTGCCTTCATAATATAACGCTCGATATCCAGAAATCCGATTTTCTCATCGAGAAACAGCGCAACGGCCTCCTCATCTGCACCATTCATGACCGCGCCCAGATTTCCTTCTTTTCTGCCGACCGCAAAGGCCAGCTTCAACAGTGGATAGCGCTCTTCGCTGGCAGGAGTAAAATGAAGAGAAAAGGTACGCTGAAAGTCAAACGGCTCCGCATTTTTCATTTCCAGACGGGATGGATACGACAACGCATATTGAATCGGCAGACGCATGTCTGCTGTTCCCAGCTGTGCCATGATCGCATGGTCACGATACTGCACCATGGAATGGATAATACTCTCGCGATGGATCACCACATCGATGGCATCATAGGGAATATCAAACAGATAATGTGCTTCGATCACCTCAAAGCCCTTGTTCATCATGGTAGCGGAATCAATGGTAATGCGTCCGCCCATGTCCCAGTTGGGATGCTGCAGGGCTTCCTTTACCGTGACATCCGCAAGCTCTGCACGGCTGCGGTCACGAAAGCTCCCGCCACTCGCCGTAATAATCAGCTTATCTACCTCTTTCAGCGCATTCCCCTGCAGGCACTGGAAGATTGCGGAATGCTCCGAATCAATGGGATACAGCGCAACTGGATGCTCCTTTAACGCACGCTTTACCAGCGGACCGCCGGCAACCAGACTCTCCTTGTTGGCGAGCGCAACCGTCTTGTCATGTTCGATGGCTGTCAGTGTCGGTACAAGTCCGCGAAAGCCAACAACCGCATTCACCAGTACATCATAATCCGGATTTTCAGCAAGCTGCTTCAATCCGGCATCGCCAAAGCAGAAGGAATGGCTGGGATAGCGTTTCTGCATTTCTGTCATATCCGCTTCCTGAGCTACACAGACATGCCGCACCTTTGGCAGCGCGTCCAATATCTCTGCCAGCTTTTTCATATTATAGCCAACACTTAATCCTATGATTTCAAATTCAGAACTATGATGCTTTACCACATCCAGTGTCTGGGTGCCGATACTTCCGCTGGCACCAAGCAGCATTATTTTTTTCATAACATCAACACCACCAGTATCAGATCAAAACAAATAAAATTAAAAACAAGAGAATCCACCCGATCCAATACACCGCCATGTCCCGGCAGCAGATCGGAAAAATCCTTAATACCAAAGTTGCGCTTAATAGCGCTGAACGCAAGGTCGCCAATCTGTCCGGTCATCGTCAGAATTGCGGAAGCGATCATCATCTGGAGCGGGGTCATCGTATCGATCATAAACCAGGCAAAGGCAAAGGACAGCAGAGCGCCGAAAAGCCAGCCGCCAATGGAGCCCTCCCATGTCTTTTTCGGTGAAATGCGTACATTCAGCTTATGCTTCCCCAGAAACCGGCCACAGAAATACGCAGCGGTATCACACGCATAGGTGGCGATGATAATAAACCACACATACATGCGATTGGTTCCGTAAATATGCAGAAAGCATCGTGCGATTGCAAAGAAGAACGTCACATAGGCAATACACAGGAAGCCGTCCTTGGCATGAAAGCGATCTGTGAATACCGGTATGGATAAAAAGACAAGTGCTGCGACACCCAGCAAGGCAACATGCAGCCGTTCATCGCTTAGAACCAGCACAAAGACAGCCGCAATAGCAAGTGCCTTGATTCCCATAGGCCATTTTGCATCCTGCTCCTTCAGATTCAGCAGCTCAATGCCGCCTGCAATAATAATAAACGCGATCAGCAGATTGATCAGCCATCCGCCGTATACCAATGGCGGGACAACACAGAGGATGATCAGCAGCGCTGTAATAATCCTGGTCTTCATATTACAGACCTCCAAATCTGCGGTTTCTGTGATTAAATTCATCAATAGCCTTATTCAGTTCCTCCTGTGAGAAATCCGGCCAGGCCACCGGTGTGAAAATAAGCTCCGCATATGCCAGCTGCCAAAGCAGAAAATTGCTGATGCGCAGCTCTCCGCTTGTGCGTATCATCAAATCCAGTTCCGGCATATCCGCTGTCATCATATAGCTGCCAAAGGCATCCTCGTCGATATCCAGGCTCGCCTTCCCCTGTAGTACATCCTGCGCATATGCTTGTGCAGCCAGTGTAATTTCACGGCGGGAACCGTAATTGACAGCCAGACAGAGGATCAGCCCCGTATTCTCCTGCGTCTGCTCTACAGCTGTGGTAATCACACGGCGTGTCTCTTCCGGAAAGCGTTCGATTTCTCCAAGAAAGGTTACCTTGATATTATTTTTTTTCAGCTCTGCCAGATAGCGGTTAAAAAAAAGCTTCGGCAGCTTGCACAGATACTCCACCTCATCCTGCGGGCGTTTCCAGTTCTCCGTGGAAAACGCATAGCAGGTCAGCGCCTTAACGCCCAGCGTATTGCATGCTATGGCAATTTTTCTTATATTTTCCGCTCCCTGCTTATGACCGGCAGTTCTCGGCAGCCCTCGTTTCTTAGCCCAGCGTCCATTTCCATCCATGATGATGGCAATGTGCTGCGGTATGACTCTTGTATCCATAAGGATTCATCCTCCTACAATCATTATCGCATGTTCATCAGAACAGAATTATTATACCATACTTTCCATGAACTACCATACTTTTACAGCTATACAGCTGAATTTGATTCCCTTTTTTTACATATAGCACAAGAAAAGAGATGCTGCTTGCCAGACATCTCTTGTATGCTTTTATACCTTCATGATTTCCTTTGCTTTAGTATCCACAGCAGAATCGATGGACTTTCCGATTTTATCCGTCAGCTTCTGGATTTTCTCCTGCGCATCCTTCTTCAAATCCTCCGTCAGCTCCTTATCCTTTTTCACAGCATCGTTTGCATCACGGCGAATATTACGGATGGCGATTTTTGCTTCCTCTCCCATTTTATGAGCGGATTTTGCCAACTCCTTGCGGCGCTCCTCTGTTAACGCAGGAACATTCAGACGAATGACTTCCCCGTCACTTTGCGGAACCAGACCGGTATCACTTGTCTGAATCGCACGTTCGATATCCTTCAGCGTCCCGCGGTCATACGGCTTGATGACAAGCTGACGTCCCTCGACAACCTTAACGGATGCCACCTGATTGATCGGTGTCGGACTTCCATAGTATTCAAACTGCACATGATCAAGCAGGGATGCATGTGCAATGCCGGTACGAATCGTTTTCAGATCCTCCTCCAGGACAGCTACAGCCTTCTTCATTTTTTCTTCAGCATGATTTAAGATTTCCATAGTATTACTTCCTTTCCTTTGTGATAACGGTTCCCGTAATATCCCCCTGTACAGCCTTCAGGATATTTCCGTGCTCATTCATATTGAACACGACCAGATCAATGTCATTGTCCATGCACATGCTGGTAGCTGTCGTATCCATAACAGCCAGTCCTTCCTGAATCAGGTCCATATACGTGAGTGTGTCATATTTTACAGCATCCGGATTGGTTTTCGGATCCGCATTGTAAACGCCGTCCACACCATTTTTCGCCATCAGAATCACATCGGCTCCGATTTCGCTCGCACGAAGAGCTGCTGTGGTATCCGTTGAGAAATAAGGATTTCCTGTTCCGGCACCGAAGATTACAACACGGCTTTTTTCCAGATGACGGTTTGCACGACGCACGATGAACGGTTCAGCCACCTTCTGCATTTCAATCGCTGTCTGTACACGGGTAGGAACACCTTCCTGTTCCAGCGCACTCTGTACTGCCAGCGCATTGATTACGGTTGCCAGCATTCCCATATAGTCCGCCTGCACTCGCTCGATTCCCATCGTCTCCGCCATCTTGCCGCGAATGAAGTTTCCTCCGCCGACAACGATAGCCAGATCGACACCAAGCTCATGCACCTGTTTCAGTTCCTTTGCCAGTGAAGCAAGAATTTTGGGATCAAAGGAATTCCCTGGAGAGGACAATGCTTCTCCGCTTAATTTCAGCAATACTCGTTTGTACATAATTACGTCCACCTTTATCATTTTTTATGTATGGATTATGAAATCCTTTCGTTCTTATTATAAAGAAAAAGCTATCAAAAAGGAAGAGGATTCTGTTGTTTTTTCCATTTTCCTCTTCCTGCGCACCGGATGCTGAACCAAGCAGCAGGAGGAATCAAAAGACTACTGCTTCCCCTGCATTCCCGCTTGCTCTTCTCCCCTGTGCTCACACAGGGTACGGTGCCTTAAAAAAAGGACACAAAGAGTGTCCTATTTACCAAATGCCTGGCTCATTACTTCCTCAGCAAAGTTATCCTCACGTTTCTCGATACCTTCACCTACAGCGTAACGAATAAAGCTTGCGACAGTGGAAGCATGCTCCTTCAGGTACTGTCCAACCTTCTGGTCAGGATTCAGGAAAAACTCCTGCTCTACCAGACAAGCATCCTTCAGATTCTTGGAAACCTTTCCTTCGATGATACCGGCAAGAACCTTTTCCGGTTTGCTAGCCAGCTTCTCATCGTTTTTAACGATTTCAGTCTGTACCTTACGCTCGTGTTCAACAACCTCAACCGGCATGTCATCACGTGTTACGTACTGTGGGTTCATACTTGCAATCTGCATTGCCATATCCTTAGCGACTTTTTCATCCGCACCCTTTAATACAGCCAGTGCAGAAATCTTTCCGCCCATGTGCATATAGGAAGCGAAAACTTCATCGTCTGCCTTTTCAACTACAGCCATACGACGCAGAGAGATTTTTTCTCCGATGGTAGCTGTTGCAGTCGTTACCAGATCTGCAATGGTTTCACCGTTCACCGTGCAAGCCAGTGCAGCATCCAGATCCGCAGGCTTGTTGGCAATCAGCGCGTTTTTGATAGTTTCCAGCAGCTCCAGGAACTGCTCGTTCTTTGCAACAAAGTCTGTTTCGGAGTTTACCTCAAAGATAACTCCGGTGTTGCCTTCCACACCGACACGTGTCAAGCCTTCTGCAGCGATACGGTCATTTTTCTTTGCAGCCTTTGCGATACCTTTTTCACGCAGCCAGTCGATAGACTTTGCGATGTCGCCATCACACTCCGTCAGAGCCTTTTTGCAGTCCATCATTCCTGCGCCTGTTTTTTCACGTAATTCTTTTACTAATGCAGCAGTGATCATGATCTTTCCTCCATTTATATACTTATGTTTATCTGCTTATTCAGCAGGCTTTGCTTCAGTGCTTTTTGCAGCATCGTTGTTTGCCGGTCTGCTGTCAGCTGCCGGTCTGACATTTTCACGTCTCTGGTAAGGAGCCTTTGCGTTACGTCCGCGGTTACGGTCATAAGGACGACGGTTACGACGTTCTTCATTTCTCTGACGACGACGTCTTTCGTTCTCTGCAATCTGCTCTTCCACGTTGATGATAACATCCTTCATCGTTACATCGTTTTCGTTCTCATCGATGTTGTGAGCAACGCTTAACAGACCACCCTTAGCCTCAACAATAGCGTCAGCCATCAGTGTTGTAATCAGTTTTACGGAACGGATTGCATCATCGTTGGAAGCGATTGGGTAATCGACTGTTTCCGGGTCACAGTTTGTATCTACCATAGCAAATACAGGGATTCCCAGCTTTTTAGCCTCTGCAACTGCATTGTGTTCTTCCTTTGGATCAATAACGAAGATTGCGTTTGGCAGCTTCTTCATTTCCTTGATTCCGCCCAGGAAGTTTTCCAGACGAGCCTTCTGCTTCTTAACCTGTGCGATTTCTTTCTTAGGGTACAGGTCCAGTGTTCCGTTTGCTTCCATCTCTTCGATTTCAACAAGACGTTTTACACGTTTCTGAATCGTACGGTAGTTTGTTAACAGACCACCCAGCCATCTCTGATTTACAAAGAAGCTTCCGGAACGAAGTGCTTCCTCAACAACCACAGCCTGTGCCTGTTTCTTCGTACCTACGAACAGTACCTTTCCGCCTTTTTCAGCGATATCTTTCATTGCCGCATATGCAGTGTCCAGCTGTTCCAGAGTTTTCTCCAGATTGATGATGTAAACACCGTTTCTGCTTGCATAGATGTTTGGTTTCATTTTTGGGTTCCATCTGCGTGTCTGATGACCGAAATGTACACCAGATTCCAATAATTTTCTCATTGTTACTACTGACATGATATATCCTCACTTTCCGTTACGCCTCCATCACTTCCACGCGGCAGCAACTTGTCACCGGCGCATACACTGCGTCTCAAAGCACGGGCTGCCGAATCCATGATGTGTGTAGTGTGCGTATTCGCACCGTTGTTTATTATATCACATTCATTGTTCTTTTCAATAGTTTTTTTACTTTTCTTGTGCCCGCGGATGTGCCTGCGTGTATGCCCTCTTTAAGCGATCCTGCGTCACATGCACATATACCTGCGTTGTCGAAAGCGATGCATGTCCCAGCAGCTCCTGCACCACACGCAAATCGGCACCGTTATCCAGCAGATGAGTCGCAAAGGAATGGCGGAACATATGCGGG
The DNA here is from genome assembly GCF_024463855.1 of Clostridium sp. DFI.1.208. Lineage (NCBI taxonomy): Bacteria > Bacillati > Bacillota > Clostridia > Eubacteriales > Clostridiaceae > Clostridium > Clostridium sp. DFI.1.208. Next base: position 188,745 of record NZ_JANGCA010000001.1, read on the forward strand.
TGCACATGTACCGATAACGCGCAGGCGTCCGCGGCCAGCTGCATGCGGTACTGGATGCCCCGTGTGGTCAGTCCATTTCCCCGCTGATTGATGAAGACGACAGCGTGCTCTTCCTTCATCCATTGCGGACGCACCTCCTGTAGATAGCGCTTTAGCAGTTCTCCTGCCAGCGCATAGAAAGGGACAATGCGCTGCTTACTTCCCTTACCGAGAACGGTTATAATGCGATCGTGCAAATCGACGTCGCACAGCCGAAGGGCTGCCGCCTCACTCACACGCAGTCCACAGGCATACATCAGCTCAAACATCGCACGATCCCGCAATCCATCCGGAGTTTCCAGATCAAAGCTGCTCAAAAAGGTATCCATTTCATCATAAAACAGAAATTCCGGTATCCGTTTGGCGCGTTTCGGTGTCTTGAAATAGAGAAACGGATTTTGTGCGATTCCCACATATTCATTCAGATAGCGGTAAAAGGAACGAAGAGAGGAGAGCTTGCGGGCAATCGTGGAATTCTTCATTTCTCCGTTGACACCGGGCTTCTCACGTAAGGCGGCGATGTAATTCATCACGATGATGCGATCCGCATCCTGCAGCTCCGCAATTCCCTCCGCCTGCAAAAAAGAGATAAACTCGCGTATATCTCTTTGATAAGCGGAGCGTGTATGCACACTGCCGCTGTTGAGGGAATCCATGTATTGCAGAAACCGCGCAAGCAGCTCCTCCATCAGTCAAACTCCTTTTTGTATGTATCGATTACGGATAGCGCCTGCTTGGCAAACGCCTCCTTGCGCTCCTTCTTCTTCACCTTTTCCAATAGTCGCATAATTCCGAAGTTGGCATTCATCGGCTGAAAATAGCGCTCGCTGGCATGAGTGATGTAATGTGCCATAGACCCGATCACACAGGTATCCGGCAGCTCTACAACCGCCTTCTCACGCATGAGGTTGGCCATATTCATCCCAGCCAGAAGTCCGCTTGCCGCACTTTCGACATAGCCCTCTACGCCGCACAGCTGACCGGCGAAGAACAGATCATCCCGCTGGACATGCTGATAGGTGGGGCGCAGAACCTTCGGTGCACACAGATAGGAATTGCGGTGCATGACACCATAGCGCACAATGGAAACATTTTGTAAGCCGGGTATCATGGACAGCAGGCGCTTTTGCTCTCCCCATTTCAAATGCGTCTGAAAGCCGACGATGTTATACAGGCTTGCCACGGCATTATCCTGACGCAGCTGTACAACGGCATAGGGTGTTGTCCCATCCGGACGCTCCAGGCCAACCGGCTTCATCGGACCAAACAGCAGTGTCTGCCGGCCACGGCGTGCCATTTCCTCAAACGGCATACAGCCTTCAAAGTAGGTTTCATCCTCAAACTCGTGCAGCTGTGCGGTTTCCGCATGAATCAGCTCCTCATAAAAGGCATCAAACTCCTCCTTATTCATCGCGCAGTTGATATAGGCAGCCTTTCCCTTGTCATAACGGGATTTGATATACGCCTTGGAAAAGTCAATGCTGTCCTTTTCTATGATCGGAGCTGCTGCATCATAGAAATGGAAATACTCTGCATGGGTATATTCCTGTATGGCTTTGCTTAAGGCATCGCTTGTCAGCGGCCCGCTGGCAATGATGCAGGGACCATCGGGGATCTGTGTTACCTCTTCCTGAACAACCTCAATCAGCGGATGCTGTTTCAGCTGTTCTGTAATACGCCGCGAAAACGCCTGACGATCCACCGCCAGCGCACTGCCGGCCGGAACTCGTGTGGCATCCGCACTCTCCATGATGATGGAATCCAGATGCCGCATTTCCTCTTTCAAAATCCCAACTGCATTGTTCAGGGAATCCGAACGGAGGGAATTGGAGCACACAAGCTCCGCAAAGTTCTCACTGTGATGTGCCGGTGAGGATGTTTTCGGCCGCATTTCCACAAGCCGTACCGGAATATTACGCTTTACCAGCTGCCACGCCGCCTCACAGCCTGCCAGACCGGCTCCGACAACGGTTACCTTTTCCATCATGATTCGCTGCCTTCCTCTTCTGTGCTTGCAGCTTTCTTAACGGCTTTCTTCACTGCCTTTTTCACGACCTTTTTGGTCGTTTTCTTGGCAGCCGCTTTCTTTTTCGGTGCTGCCCCATCCTGAGCATCACGCTTTTCCTTCTTCGGCTCCTTTTTGATGTAGCGGCATTTTGGATAATTGCTGCAGCCGACAAAGGTCGTGCCGAAACGGGATTTTCTTCTTACCAGTTCATGACCGCAGTCCGGACACATTTCTCCGGTAGGCTCCGGTTCTTCCTTCGTCTTGTTGCTCTTGATGTATTTACAATCCGGGTAATTGCTGCAGGCCAGAAAGGAGCCATAGCGGCCTTTTTTCGTCACCATCTTGCTTCCGCATTTCGGGCAGACCTCTTCTACGGCATTCTCATCCTCATCCTCTCCCTTGGTGTAGCGGCATTCCGGAAAGTTGATACAGGAGATGAATTTACCGAAACGCCCGATGCGATACACCAGATCGTTTCCGCAGTCCGGACATTTTTCTCCGGTGCGCTCCAGCTCCTTCTTTTCCATATTCTCATATGCATTCTGCAGCAGCGGCTCGAATTCGTTGTAGAAGGTGCGAACCTCCTCGATATTGTTTCGCTCCCCTGCCGCAATCTCATCCAGGTGATGCTCCATATTCGCCGTATAGGATACGTTGATAATTCCACTGAAGAATTCCTGCAGCTTGGTATCGGTCAGCTCCCCCTGTTCACTCGGGATGAAAACCTTCGTCTTGCTTCCCTCACTCGGGCGCTCCAAAGAGACATAGCCACGCGCCTGCAGTGTATCAATGATGATTGCATAGGTGGACGGACGTCCGATTCCCTTTTCCTCCAGATCCTTAATCAGGCGGGCTTCACTGTAGCGAAGCGGCGGTTCTGTAAAGTGCTGTTTTCCTTCCAGCTCAACATCCTTCAGGATTTCCTGTTCTTCCATGACCGGCAGCATTTCATCCTTCACGGTTTCATAGTCGCTGTAGATTTTCAGATAACCGTCAAAGGTCAGAATGGAGCCGTTTGCACTGAATTCACAGCCATCGGATACAATTTGTACATTGACGACATTGCTCTTGCTTGGCGCCATCAGGGATGCCAGCGTTCTGGCATAGATCAGCTTATACAGCTTATATTGATCATTTGTCAGATATTCCTTGACGCTTGCCGGTGTATTCAAAATACTCGTCGGACGGATAGCCTCATGCGCATCCTGTGCATTTTCACTGTTTTTCTGACGGGCACGTCCCTTATAGTCCTTCCCATAGGTTTCTTCTATATAGCTTTCCGCATCCTTGACAAATTGATCACTCAGTCGTGTGGAATCGGTACGCATATAGGAAATCAGACCCTCGCTGACTCCTCCCGCAAGTGGAAGCCCCTCATACAGCTTCTGTGCAATCTGCATGGTTTTCTTCGCTCCAAAGCCCAGCTTGGTGCTTGCCTCCTGCTGCAGGGTGGAGGTGATAAACGGCATTCTCGCTTCTTTCCTGCGAACCTTCTTTTCAATGCTGCTGACGATAAAATCATGACAGCAGCGCTCGATCACGGCATTTACCTCTTCCTGCGTCTTCAGGTCAGCCTTCTTGCCGTCAATCTTGTTCAAGGATGCACGAAACGTCTTTCCATCCTTTTCAATATTAGCAGCCAGTGTCCAGTATTCCTCACTCTTAAACGCACGGATTTCATTCTCTCGCTCGACGATCAGACGTAGTGCCACAGATTGTACACGGCCTGCGGATTTGCTTTTTATTTTACTCTGCAGCAGCTTGGACAGCTTAAAGCCGATGATTCGATCCAGCATACGGCGTGCCTCCTGAGATTTCACAAGGTCCTGATCAATCGTTCGCGGATGCTCAAACGCCTCCACCACTGCATGCTTTGTGATTTCGTTGAAGATGATTCGGTTTTCTTCCTCCATGTTCAGCTCCAGCACATTTGCCAGATGCCAGGCAATCGCCTCACCCTCACGGTCGGGGTCACTTGCCAGATATACATGATCGCTTTTTTTCGCGAGGTCCTTCAGCTCCTTAACGACTGCTCGTTTGTCACTGCTGACCTTGTAGGTCGGCTCGAAATCATTCTCAACATCGATTCCCAGACCGCCCTTGCCGCTTGTCGCAAGATCACGTATATGTCCTTTGGATGAAACAACATGATAGTCGCCACCCAGGTATTTTTCTATGGTTTTGGATTTGGAAGGGGATTCCACAATAACCAGATTTTTCATGTTATGCCTCCTAGCAATTAAATATACGTCTCCTATTATTCGCACAATTTCCTGTTTTGTCAAACATTTTTTAAAAAATAAGCCGTAGATCATCCTCATCCACAAGGATATTTGCCCCCTGTGAGATCAACAGATTGCAGCCGGTTCCGGCCTCATCCAGATAAGCGTGAGGCACACAGTAAACAGGAATATCCAGCTCCAGCGCCTCATTCACCGTCAGCAGTGAGCCGCTTCGCCTGCGGGCCTCCACAACGATGATTGCCTCACTCAATGCGGCAATAATTCGATTTCTCCAGGGAAAGTGGTACGCATAGGGCTTTGTCCCGTTTGGATATTCACTGATGATCAGCTGCTTTTTACGCATAACTGCATACAGAGACGCATGCTCTCTTGGATATATGACATCCAGACCGCAGCCAATCACTGCAATCGTATGCTGATCCAGCGCACTGCGATGCGCCTGTCCATCAATTCCTCTGGCAAGACCGGACACAATGACGAAGCGCTCCTTCATACAATCGGTGATGCGTGCACAGTTTCTAAGCCCCGCAGCACTCGCCTGACGACTGCCGACAATGCCGCAGCCAGACCTCTCAAGCAGTGTTATATCACCTTCATAAAACAATACCCATGGCGGACAGGCAAGCCTTCGCAGCTTGTCGGGATAGGCTTGATCAGCAATCGTCACAAAGTCTCCCTCATACGCCCTTCGCGTCCAGGACTCCTGCCTTTCCAGCGCCAGCTTCATCTTTTTCCAGTCGCCTTCATAGCGTAGTGCATAGCACAATAATTGTTCTCTCATAATATCACCTCATATGTATATACGAAATGAACATCGAAAACTCCTAAAAAAAACAGGAAAATTTCCTGTTTTTCATGAATAACATCTGTGCTAAGGTACTCTGCGTGTTTCATTTAGCCTTTTTTTGGCTTTATGACTTCATCCAGTGCATCCTTCGCCGCATCATCCACCAGAATTTCTCTGGCGCTTGTCAGGAAGGAAGCCATATTCTGCATTTCGCTTGGCACCACAATCTTGGTAGCCTTGCCGTCCGCCATTTTCTCATAGGTTTCCAGACTCTTCAGACTCAGATATTCCTTCGTCGGGTTGGCATCCTTAATCATCTCAATACCACGGGCCTGTGCCTCATAAATACGTTCCATTGCACGGGCCTGTCCTTCTGCTTCCGCAATCATTGCTTCCTTCTTTGCATTAGCACGCAGCACCATAGCCTCCTTTTCACCCTCGGCAGTCAGGATATTGCTTCGTTTTTCACCCTCTGCACGAAGAATGGATTCACGGCGTTCACGCTCTGCACGCATCTGCTTTTCCATCGCTTCCTGAATATCGCGCGGCGGAATGATGTTTTTAACCTCTACACGATTAACCTTGATACCCCATGGATCCGTCGCTTCATCCAGAATCGCACGCATCTTTGTATTGATAATATCACGGGAGGTCAGCGTTTCATCCAGCTCCAGATCACCAATGATATTACGCAGGGTGGTCGCCGTTAAATTCTCAATCGCTGTGATCGGCCCTACAACACCATACGTATACAGCTTTGGATCGGTAATCTGAAAATATACAACCGTGTCAATCTGCATGGTAACATTATCCTTGGTGATAACCGGCTGCGGAGCAAAGTCCTTTACAACCTCCTTCAATGTCACCTTATTCGCAACACGATCCACAAAAGGAACCAGAATATGAATTCCTGTGTTCCACGTTGTATGATAGGCACCCAGTCGTTCAATAACATATGCCTTTGCCTGCGGCACGATACGGATGAGGTAGGCAAACAGCCCAACCAGAATCAGTACAACTACAACAAGCAGTATAATCTGAAATACACTCATCATCATTACCTTCTTTCTTTTTCTATCTTTCGGTTACTCTTTTCACAAGTAACTTAGCACCTTCAATAGCGACAACCTTGACCTTTGCACCTTCCTCGATGGAATCCTCCTCCACCGGGACAGCATGCCACATTGTCCCGTTCACCTTGACCTCGCCCCATTCGTCCTTTGTGACAAGCCTGGTAACCTGTGCAATCTCACCGATAAAGCGATCGGCATTGGTGGGCACCGTATTTCCACGCAGATAACGTGAGGCGATCGGGCGTACGATCAGCATACTGACAAGTGAAACAACAACAAAGCATACAATTTGCACCCACAGCGGAAGATTGATCAAAGCTGTCAATGCTCCAATCACGCCTCCCACGGCAAACCATATGGAAATCAATGCTGTAGGTGTAGCCAGTTCAACCAGAACCGCCCCTACACAAATGGCAATCCAGATCAGTACCATAGTCCATTCACCCCTTATCTGCAGCCAGTTCATGGAGATCTGCTATCAGCATATTCTCCTTTTCATCATAGGCTGCGTTGATTTTCAGCCCGTTGATCGGCTGATTGATCATACCGGAAATCTCCTCGATGATCATTTTGTTGCTGATTCTTGCATACCCTTTTCCAACAGACACCTTATGCAGCTGATCCATAGATACCAGATGCAGATCAATTTCCCGTTTTGTAACGGGACGTATTCCTAATTTCAGGCAATCCTTATCCAGTCCGATCATGGCCCATCGCACATCCTCAAAATAAGAGGCAGCGCTGCTGTTCAAGGTAATGTTATTCGGATACAGCGTCAATACAAGCGTATATACATTGCCTTTCACCCATGTAAACATCCTGCCACCGCCTTTCCTTTTCCTTATCCATAGTATAGTACGATTTTTCTTATTTTGCAATACATTTTTGTATACTTCTTATTTTTCTTATTATTCTTTACAGTTTTAAAAAAAGCAGCTCTTACACTGCTCAAATATCCAGTACCAGCTGTCGCATGGCAGCTACCGGACCATAGCTTTCGCGATACAGACCCTTCACCACACCATATCTGTGCAGTGCCTCTATATGAGCCTTTGTCGGATAGCCCTTATGCCGTGCAAAGCCGTATTGCGGATACTGCCGGTCATAGGCCTCCATCATACAATCCCGTGTAACCTTGGCCAAAATACTTGCGGCTGCTATACTGACACTTTTCTGATCTCCCTTGACAAGGGAAATCACATCCCGTTCGTTATGAGGAAGCGGCATGGCATCCGTCAGTATACCATCCGCCTGTGCAAACATGTCGCTTAGATCCTGCATCGCCTGCTGTGTCGCACGGTAGATATTCAGCTCATCGATGATCTTCGGCTCAATGATTCGTATATGATATTCCAGCGCCTGCTGCACCACCTCATGAAAAAGAGCCCTTCGCTTCTTATCACTCAGCTTTTTAGAATCATAGATTTCCGGATGGGTATACCCCGGCGGAAAAGCAACGGCCGCTACGACAAGAGGTCCGGCTATAGGACCTCTGCCTGCCTCATCAATACCTACGATGCAGCGTTTTCCCTGCTGCCACCATGCCTGCTCATACTCATTCGCTGTCTGCATGCGGCATCTCCCATGTAATTCTTCCCAGCTTATCATCCCGCAGCTCACGCAGAAAGGTTTCAATGGTACGCTTTTCGTCCATTTCCCCCTTACGCATGAAACCACGCTTTTGTGCAATCCGCTCCAGCATGACATAAGGATCCTCACACACTGCTATGTCATAGCGCTGCTGCAGCGCCTCCTTATGGTTCGCAATCAGATAGCGCATCGCCCAGGCGGCGATCTCCTCCAGCGGCAGGATTTCATCGCGGATGGCTCCTGTGATAGCCAGCAAAACGCCGACAGTTTCATCCTCGAATTTCGGCCACAGTACCCCCGGAGTATCGAGCAGCTCCAGATTCTGGTTCACCTTAGACCATTGCAACGCCCTTGTCACACCCGGACGATCTCCGGTGACAGCCACCTTTTTTTTCGATATCCGGTTGATAAATGTGGATTTACCAACATTCGGTACGCCGACTACCATTGCACGGATGGCACGGGGACGGATGCCTCTTCGCTTCATGCGTTCGATTTTTGCCTGCATGAGCAGACGGCTTTCTTCCACGATTTTGGGTATGATATTCTCCTTCAGAATATCCAGTGCCACAACGCGTGTGGTATCATTCTCCAACGCACTGCACCAGAGTCTGGTTGCCGCTGCATCCGCCTTGTCCTTTTTGGACAGCACGATCAGCCGCGGCTTGTTCTGACACAGCTCTTCAATCATGGGATTCTTACTGGCGCTTGGAATGCGGGCATCCCGCAGCTCGATCACCATGTCCACCATGTTCAGTTTTTCCTGCATTTCCCGCTTCGCCTTGGTCATATGACCCGGAAACCATTGAATGCGTATTTTATCATCCGCCATTGCCTACATACCTCGCTTTCGAAAACGGCTGGTAAACGAATACGCCTCTGGCGATGATCTGTTCCCGCCGAAACGGCCCCACAGCATCATTTCTTGAATCCAGAGATTCATTGCGGTTATCTCCAACCAGCAGATATTCATCCTTACCCAGCTTTTTTGATGTATAATCCTGTGTAAAATAAAGCTTATTCGTACGTTTTTTCACCTGTTCCACATAGCTTCTATCCAGAAACGGTTCCTTTGTTGCCTTTCCATTGACATACAATACGCCCTCACGGTAGCTGATGGTTTCCCCAGGCAGACCAATCACACGCTTGACCCACAGATCATCGCTTCGATATTCTCTTGCGACAACAACATCAAAGCGTTTGATTTCCCCAACATAATTTGCCGCCATATTGATGATTACCGATTCCCCCTCCTGCAGCGTTGGATACATGGAGGTACCACGCACTTCCTCTTTACGTGCCACGAAGACCAGAATGATCATTGCCGCAACCACGGTTATCAGAATCAGCCGGGCGAAGTCAAGGATAGTATATACAATGTCCAGATTGCTTCTGGTTCTTTTGTTTTTGTTCATATATTATTCCGCCACTCTCATTTTATTAAACGGCAGTACAATGAAAAAATCCACTGCCTTGATATCTGCGCGCCGAAAGGGACCCAGCTCCCGGGAGTCCTTGCTTGCATAGCGATTATCCCCCAGCAGAAAGTATTCATCCTCTCCCAGCTGCACCTCGTCAAAATCCTCTGTGAATTTATAATTTTCCGTCAATCGGATACTATCCGCATAGTCATTATCAAGATAGGGCTCCTGAATTGCTGAATCGTTGATGTATACCGTATCCCCGCTGGCCCGAATCCGTTCACCGGGCAGACCGATCACACGTTTCACCAAATAGGTATGCGCTTTTTTCTTATCGTAAACAATTACGATATCTCCGCGCTTGATTTCCTGAAAATGACCGGAGAACGCGTTGCCGAAGCCAAATTCTCCTGTTTTCAGCGTTGGATACATACTGCCGCCCTGCACACGCAGCGGCCGCACAAGATAATTGGCTGTCAGATACACGAGCACAAAACAGACGAGGAATATTTTCAGCAATGAAAACAGGTTGGAAAAAATCACGCCTGACAGTGATTCATGTTCTTCCAGTCTGTGTCTGTCCTTCTCCTGCTTCTGCATCGTACACCCTCCAGCCTAAAAATAAAAAGTCGAGCAAGACCCGACTTTTTTCCAGCTTAACGAACTTCTTTAATACGAGAAGCCTTACCAGAACGTCCGCGTAAGTAGAATAATTTGTTTCTTCTAACCTTACCGTTACGTACAACTTCGATTTTTTCAACAATTGGAGAGTGAATCGGGAATGTTCTTTCTACACCGATCTGGTTAGAGATTTTACGAACAGTGAATACTTCGTTGATTCCTCCACCCTGTTTTGCGATAACCAATCCTTCAAATACCTGGATACGGGATTTGTCACCCTCTTTGATCTTAACGTGTACACGAACGGTACTACCTGATTTAAAGAATGGGACATCTTTCTTCAATTGTGATTTTGTTACTTCATTTACTAACTGCATGTTCATAATAATGGCGCTCCTTTTCTATTCATCATAACGTAGAGGCTCTTGAATCATACTGTTCAGCGGAACCGCGTGCCATAAAGGCTTATATATGATATCACAGATCTGGGATATTTGTAAATACTTTTTGATCCATTTTTTTACAGTGGTAAAGAAGAAGTCGTTTTCAGAAAGGTCGGGTCCTTTCTGCTATTATCATACCATTTTCACCAACTAAAAAAAAGGAGAATGCCGAATTTTACAAAGAAAATCCGAACTGCTCTCCTCCTTTTTCAGCCGACACTCTCCAGCATTTCCAAATAGGCGAGCATTTGCGAAATATCGTCCCCAATCATCGTCCGCTTACTGCGCTCGATCTGCAGATTTTTTCCGGTCATAATATAGGAAGGAAACAAGCGGATATCCCCGTCCATCCAGATGCTGTTGCGCAGCTTGTAGGTGGAGCCGGCAGGAATGTGTGCCGTATGATTGCGTCTGGCAATCATGGTATGCATACGTATCGCAACATCCCCCATCAACATGATTACACGCAGATTTTCAAATAGCTTCAGCTCTTTCTCCAGAATGACAGAGCTTTCCTGCAGCTGCTGCTTGGTAAAGCCCTCCTTTGGCTTTGGCAGTTTGCAGGCATTGGTTACGTAAATCCCCCGTGCAAGCAGATAAGCAGGTTCCGAATCCGAAAAAAACGAGCGCAAAGACACAGCATATTCACCTTCTGTATCCCCATAAAAATCATCTTCATCCCGGAATGGTGCGCATTCATTCACCATTACCACGCGTATGTGTTCAGGCAATATCTCTATGTCATTCATAGCCAGCGCCGTATGGGAAACCTGCTCCAGATAGCTCTTCATGTTCATTTTGAACCTCTCCTTTTTCCAAAGTATAGCATGCCTTCTAGGACAGCGTATTGTCATATCCCAAAAAAGAGTATATAGGAAGTATCTGTTGCACACCGCCGATCCTTTGCACCATGGATAGCAGCGCATTCTCTCCCCTCCAACAAGGCGATGGTATTCCCCCATAGCTGATCCATACACAGAGCCTCTTTTTCTTCAAACCACTTGCTTACCTCTGTCATTATACAAATAGCCTCATCAACAAAAAGCTTCCTATTCTACATAATCATCAGGTCATGAATGAATCATGCTTTAGCATAAGTAAACGAGAATATGTATCGACATATGGGGAATACATGTCCAGTCTGTGCTTTCTTTCTCCACTTTCAAATCCGTAGCAAGGCAAGGCACGCATATCCATTTCTCATTTTTCTGTTATTCTATGTGAGATACCATATCTCAGATTCATTGTCCCCTATATGTACCTCATCCCCTGATAAAGCAGACAATTAGCAAACATTTTATTTGTGCAGCGAACCAATATACTCCATAAAAAGGCAAAGGATTTCTTTTTATCCTTCACCTTGTTCCTTCTCAGTTTTTATTTCATCCAAAAGCTTCAATTCTTCTTTCGTAAACACACGACCCTGTAATAAATCCGGACGTTTCTCCATTGTCTTCTTCAACGATTCCTTCAACCTCCATTTACGGATATTGGCATGATGTCCACTCAGTAAAACATCCGGTACCCGCATCCCCTCATATTCGATCGGACGGGTATATTGCGGATACTCCAGCAGCCCGTTTTCAAAAGAATCATCACTGTGACTTTCCTCTTTGATAACGTGATCCAGCAGTCGTATGACCGCATCGGAAATCACCAGGGCAGCACCTTCTCCTCCGGTCAGTACGAAATCTCCAAGAGATACCTCCATATCCACAAAGGAACGAATGCGCTCGTCAAAGCCCTCATAGTGTCCGCAAAGAATGATTAAATGCTTTATTTCAGAGGCAAAACGGTGCGCCAGCCTTTGATCAAAGCGGTTCCCCTGCGGTGTCATCATAATGACGAAGGATTCCTCCGTGCGTACCGATTGCAGGCAATCCACAATCGGCTGGCAGGACAGCACCATCCCCTGCCCGCCACCACACGGCGTATCGTCCACATGGTTGTGGCGATCTAATGTAAACGCCCGAAAATCCACCGTTTCAAATTCCACAAGCTGCTGTTCGAGTGCGCGCTTGATTATGGATGTGGAACGAAAGCTGTCAAAAAACTCAGGAAACAGTGTCAGCACGGTTATCTTCATACAAGACCCTCCATCAGTTCCACCTTCATCACCTTGTTTTTCCGATCAAACTCCTTGACAAAGGCTCTGACAAAAGGAATCAGAATATCCTTATCCTTCGTTTTGACACGCAGGATTGCATTGGCTCCGGTTTCTATGATTTCGCTAACTGTCCCCAGCTGTACACCCTCCAAATCATAGACCACGGCATCCTGCAGTTCATGAAAATAAGCTTCGTATTCATTCAGCTCCTGCAGCTCCTCTTCCCGTATGGTCAGCATGCTGCCCTTCCAGCCTTCCACCTGATTGATATCATCATAGCCTTCAAATTTGACAAGCAGTTGTCCCTTGCTTTCACGTACATGCTGCACCTTCAGATCCAACTGTCCTTGCGCCAGCTGCAAATGCACAACTGCTCCCTTATGAAATCTCAGCTCTGGAAAATCCGTAAGCACCTTGACCTTCATTTCACCGCGAAGACCATGTGTATTAACAAGCATACCGATATTGATTTCTTTCATATGTTCTACCTCCAAAAAAAGGATGCGAAAGGCATCCTAATATGATTCAAACTTGATGGTGACTCTCTTATCTTCTTTTCTTGATGCCACAGACATCATCTGACGAATAGAAGAAGCCATCATGCCGCGACGTCCGATCAGGCGGGCAACATCATCACTGTTGGCATATACATACAACAGAATTTCATTATCCTCCAGTGTCGGCATCATTTTGACAGATACATTGGTCTTATCCTCAACCATCGGTGTTACAAGATCCAACAATACTTTTTCGTAATCGATCATACTCTTTTACTTAGCGTTTTTTTCTTCGTGCAGACGTTTCATGATTCCTTCTTTAGAAAGAATGTTACGAACAGTATCAGAAGGCTGTGCCCCTTCTTTCAGCCATTTTGTAGCCAGCTCTTCGTTCAGCACTACGCTTGCAGGATTTGTTGTTGGGTTATAAGTACCGATGATTTCGATAAAACGTCCATCTCTAGGTGCGCGGGAATCCGCAGCGACAATTCTGTAGAAAGGTTTTCTCTTGGAACCCATTCTCTTTAATCTTAATTTTACAGCCATATAATTTCCTCCTATTGGTTATTTTCTTAACATTACCTTGATAAGTATACCATAGATTATCCACCTGTCAAGGTTTTTTACTTGACACCCTTGTTTTTTTTATGCTTGTCGTATGTTCTCTTATAGATTCTCTGTCAGGGAGAATGATAAAGAACAGCTTTGATAAAGCACAGTTTTAACAACGAGAACTTTCTCAAAGGTAATCAGCGGCTCTGATAACTCTGGAACTATAGCTTTTACTTCTCAATCGGTAATATACATCCTCTGCCTATGGGAAGTGCTGCACCCTGATCCTTTCCTGCATTGCTTTGCTGTTCAGGTACAGTTAATAGACGGTAAAACTACATGATTCTTATGTAAGCAGAAAAAAGCAGCTAGTACACTGTGCTGCTTTTCGTCTTGTCATCATTACGTTTATTTCTCCATACCTTTTCTGTGCTTTTTCCGAAGCACAAGTGCCATCAGGAGTATGGCTACTGCTGCCACTGACAGCCATAAGGCTTCATTTTGCATATCGGCTGTGCTGACAGCATCGCTCTTCTTTTTCACTGAAGCCTCTGTTTTTTCATGTGAAGAGGATGGCTGTTTCAAGTCAGTAGCCGGCTGCTCTGGTTGCGTGTTTGGCTGCTTCTCACCCTCAGGCTTGTTTGTTGGCTGCTCTGGCTGCTCTCCCGGATCCTTGCTCGCATCTGCTTTCTTTTCTGCAACCAGTGCATATACTGAAAATTGATCTGTGGAAAAAGTCAAGGTTCCATCCGCATTGGCATGCAATGGAAGCTTTGTGATTTTGCCATCATGCAGTCGCACCATATAATAGCTTGTATCCTGCTGTGCGGTTCCCTGAGGCAATATGATGGCATAGGAAATCGGCTGTTTCAGCTGCTTTATTTCCCCCAGCAGGACTCCATCATCACTCACAAGGTGAAAGCTGAAGTCAAAATATTGCAGGGCAGTATGTTGAGCGGCCGCTATATTTGAAAGATAAGCCTGTATGATATGCAGATCCCCTGGATCGATTTCCTCTTCCCTACGCACATTGGCGTTTGCGGTCAGTGTGATAGCTTTCCCCTCATTCATCGCCTGTAAAACAGCGTTTCTAGTTACCTCATCCAGCACCTCCGCTGCGATTTCTCTTCCCTCCGCTATATCGGAAAGGATTCCGTCAACCGTATTCGCGATGATGTCCTGTGAATTTGCATCCGCAATACCTGCCTGACTTTCGTTAGATGGCTTCGCTGGATCAAGCGGCTTGATGTGCGGTTCCTTAACTTCATAGACAGACACATTACAGCTCGCCGTCACATGATCGATTGTTGCAGTAATCGTGCTGGTTCCATTTGCAACTGCAGTAATACTGCCATCCGCTTGCACAACAGCGACCGATTCATCAGAGGATGTCCAGGTGATTTGCTGCTGGTCTGCATCCGAAGGCAATATCTCCGCTTGCAGCGTATACGTATCCCCTTTTTTCATCAGCAGGTCCTTCTGCATTTTGATTTCCTGTACCGGAATCGGCCGATCGACAGTTACCGTTATGGTTTTCTGTGCATACAGCTTCGTTCCGTATCCATACATGGTCACCGTGACCTCAGCACTTCCTTTTTTATCCTTGCTCTTCAAGCAGCCATTGCTGTCAACCTCTACAATACGTTCATCACTCGAACTCCATTCTATTTTATTATATGGAATCTTCTCCCCCTCAGGCACAACGCTGATCTGCAGCTGCTTCTGTGATGCCGGCTCCATTACAACGCTTTTCAGGTCAATATCAATGACCTTGCCCTCCACTTCCTGTGAATAGACCACACCAGATTTTGGATCCGTCAGTTTCCCACTTATCCTCGCCACACCGCTGTTCTTCGCAACATAATACGCAGCATCCTTGCGTTGCTCAACGGAAATAATACGCTCATCACTGCTACTCCACTGTACGACAGGCTTCTCTATATCCTTATCCAGCATCACAATGGTAGCGCTCAGCATTTTCTCTTTATCCGATCCGCTGTTGTATAGCGTGGAAATCGAAAACCGAAAGTCTCCAATACTTTGATCTGTTACATTCATATATTCATCACACACTGATTTTATTGTGACATTTGCATACGTGCCTCCAGAAATCACCCTGTATGGATATGTTTCGTTCCAGTAATTCGCTGAAAGATCGATCGTTCCTTTATTAAAATTGCAGCGTGCCGCATAGCCTGCAGAGCCTGACAAGCCATTCTCTCTTACGATATAATTTTGATTCACAGTAATCGCTGCAGCCTCTGGAGTATTTCCTTTGGGAAGGTAGATTCCATCCCCTTGACTCCCCTGTGCACCTGTCCCGGTGGTACCATCCTTATTCCAATTCAGAATATGATTTTCCGTAATTGAAAGCAATCCATTCACTGTCATGCTCCCCAGCTGAATTGTACTGTGATTGACATTTCCTATATAATTCCCGGTAATATACATCGTAGTAACCGGTAGCGTTGAATAGACACCATTTGTCGCATACCCATCTTCCCCAATGTTATTGATGTAGTTGTTTTTTATTTCGACAGTTTGAATGGTCTCATCATAACCACAATTGATATGTATCGCAGAAGTGCTTTGATCTGCGATATCCGTTATCACGTTATTCACAATTCTTATTGCCCCGCTCGATTTGATTGGAGCACCCCATCCAACGATATTGATCCCCTTGCCATGCAGAGTCAGTCCATTGATTTCCAAGGAGTCATCGCCCAAAAGACCGTTGACCTCTATACCACCGGTTAGAATGGTTTCCTCGTTGCTTCTGGCTTTGCCGTTGCTATAGGCACTGACATTTGCCTGTGCTCCCCTCAGAAAAATCGTACGGGAAGAAGTATTCGATATCTTCAGCGACTCACCATAGGTCCCTGCCGGAATTTCAATCGTACCGGTTTCTCCAGCAGCAACAGCATTTATCGCTGCTTGAATGGTATCATAGGATTCCCTTGTATCTTGTTTTATCAATACGATTTTCTTCTCAGCCGCATGAATTAACCCCAAATCCTGAGCCGAAAGAAACAGAAAGGCTGACAGCATTACTGTCATCACCAGCTTTACAGCATTAACACATCTTTTCATTGCAGTACCTCCCTTTTATTTCACAAGGTATACAATTCAAGACATCCATAAAACCATAGAATAATAGCTATAATTTGATGTCTATCGAGCAGTTTTATCAAAAAATGCACAGATTTTAGAATGTCTCATACAGTATACATTATTAAATACCACATTTATATACTACCCTGCTTTTGATGATTTTGCAATCGTTTACATCGATTTCTATTTAAAAACTTATTTCTAATGCGTGATGCTTTCACAGAGACACTGCATACCATGCACAGCCTCTTGCCTGTATAATATAAAAAGCGTTCCCTCTGTCATACGCTGCCCAGGATCAAAGGAAGCATCCTCATTTTCCTTCAAGCTAGGAGATAGCATAAAAGCAAATGATCAGGAAACGAAAAACAGAGGAATCCGAATGCATCAACAAAGTGCTGGATTCCCCTTTTTATAAACAGCTGCAGGTCGCAGGGAATCAGCTTCCCCCTTTAATTCCTCTTAACTACTCATCCCCACCTAGCCATTTGCGTGCTGCAAGCGTCTTTTTAAGAAGCTCCTGCATTCTTCATTCGCTGTTTCTTATTCATCCGCAAATTGTATAGAACTTTCACTGCTTTTCCAGCAAAAACATACACATTTTACAATCCAGCGTAAAGCCGCATTGTATCAGATTTTTCCGGATAGCGATATTATGATCATCAATTTCTCCAATCAGCTTATGAATATCATTTCGCCAGGCCATGTCCAAGGCCTTTTGCAGCAGCACACTGCCAAGCCGCCTTCCCTGATAATCGGAATGCACGCCGATATATCCGATTCCTCCAATATCATCCAGCAGCCGATTGACACTGATAAAGCCTGCTGGACGCCGGTTGATAAACAGAACCTGAAACAAGGTATCACTTTCTTCATCATCCAGCAGCTCCTCCATTTGCTTTTGAACTGCCGGATACAGCCCCAAGCAGGTATGCTCTTTTTGCAAATACAAATCCAGCGTGGTCCTGCTTGCACTTACCATCAGCTCCAGCAGATTTTCCTTCGTCAGCTGCTTTGCCGGCACAAACTCATAGGGATATACATTCTGTTCAGCGCTCATCGCCGTGTAGCTTTCCCGCTTGATTTCTATGGGAAACCAGCGCTTTAATGCCCGATAGAGGAGCGTATGATTGATCTTGTCTGAGTACAAATCAATACGCCACTCTCTGCTTCGATCCAACCGCTTGACAACATCCCCCACAAACTGATCTGCCTCACTCTGTTCTACATCCTCCAGTGTCAGATTGCCGATATAGGATAGCTCATCATAAATAACTGCTCTGGCAACCACCTGCTCCCTGCGAATCATCACATAGCATTGCTGCAAAGACAGCTCCTGTCTGCTTAATTTCTGTTTTAGGGAACGATTCTGTTCCTCACTGCTGGCAGGCATTGCTGTCATAGATGCTACATACTGCTCTTTACAAATCTCTGTTTTCATTTTTTTGTCCTTTCCTTTCATAATTTGCTGCGTAGGAAAGAAAAAAGCATCCCAAGGGATGCCCAGAACTGCACTAGTTATCAACACGGCAATCTGTATCTTTCCTCAGTTTATACGTTCTGAATGTATTCATACAGACCACCTGCCTTTCTCGTTTTATAGCGTACCTTCAAGGTACAGCAATAGCATAGCATATTCACGTGTGTTTTTCCAGATTATTTGTGAAATTCAATCAAATACGTTTGATTGAGCACCAATGTATGATCATCCAGAGGATACGCAAAGAGGACTGCTGTCTCATCGCTCAATAATTTCGAGTCCAAATGAACCCATCGTTGCTGTGATGCAATATAGATGTCCAAAGCATCGTTTAGCGTATTCTCACTGATATAAAAGCCATTATACGGATACAATATGCTGTCACCTGCACGCGTATTTTTGGGAAGTGGAATCAACTGCTTTTCCTGTGTCCGAATATTCAATAATTCGATGGAGGATCCCTTTTCTCGATACAAATAGTCACTCACAAAGGGAACTGCACATTGGTAGTCCCTGTATTCTGTCCATGTATCTTTACGGTAATCATATACGATCGGATAAAAAGCTTCGATCGTATCATCCACCGCATAGCTCTTTGTAGTAATGATGCCGGTATCTCCAGCCATACGCAGCTCATTTCCCAGCAGGTAGCCAGGTAATTGCTTCGTATCCAGCATGCGGCGGGTATTTTCTTTCCTGTCCAGCAACACCCATTGCGCTTTTGTTTTTTCCTCTGCCCACCCCTGTGCCAAAGCATACGTGCGGTACAGCAGAAATCGCCCTGACGTACTGCTTTGTACGGTATTGGCATAGATATGCCTTCCGGCATCTGCTTCAGCAGCATATGCATAGGACAAATCTCCAATGGATTGAACCTCAGCTGTTTCAGGATCGATGAGATAGGCATTTTGAAATGCTTCCTGCGCATATCCAATAACCAGCCTTTTGTCCGCTAGTACGCTGAACGACGAATCCGGTATCCCATTTTCCTCTTCTCCTCGCAGATATAAAGGAAGGTACTGGTTGTGTAGACGAATATATTGTAATTGTACGCTCACGGTGCCATTCTCTACAGGCAGCTGCAGCTCCATACTTTCCTTACATACAGAATTCCCTATAACGTCTCCTTTTTCATATACGGTAAACGTATCTTCCTCCGCAATTTTTTCTTCCGGCAGCTTTACATAATATCGGCAGTTGGCATCCAGACAGGTAATTTCATTGAGCGCTTGTACAGAAACAGGGGCTTCCTTCACCTGTGCTTCTTCCTGTTCATCAGTAAACAGTGATGAAAGCCAATCACGTACCGATTCGCTGCAGGCAAAAGCAGTGCCAAAGGAAAGCAGTGCCAGCAGCATGATCATCGCAAATCGCCATACACAAGCTCTTTTCCTTCTTTGGGAGGAAGCTATCTGATCCAGCAGTTGATTTTTCCAATTCTGCTGACAGTGGATATCATCAAAGCCCGTAAATTTTCTCTCACGCATCCTTCTCACCTCCCAAAAGTCTGCGCAGATCCTCTTTCCCGCGCCGCATCCAGGACTTCACAGTATTCTCACGTGCATTCATAAATATACTGATTTCCCGTATGGAATAGCCTTCGTAATAATATAGATACAAGACATTGCGATGATTAGGCACAAGCTCCATCAGCTCATACAGCTCCCTGCGCTGCCGGTCATCCTCCACCTGTGCAAAGGCTTCATCCAGCTGAATCCGATGCCTTCTCCAGAATTTTCGATGCTCATCTGCGCATGCATGTATGGTTGTTTGAATCAGCCAAGCCTTAACGTGCTGCACATCGTGAAATTCCATTGTCTGTGTATACAGCTTTAAAAAGACAGTTTGAAAAATATCCTTTGCATCCTGCTCATTTCCCATCCGCAAATACGCAAGACGGGTTACGGTATCCGCAAAGGCTTCCATGACTTCTTCAAACGTCATATCTGCATAAGTTTCCATGCCCTGCTGACCTCCTCATAAGGAATTCCATCCCCTCTATTATAAACACGATTATGCAGGCAGAAAAGTTGCAGAGAAAAAATATTTCAATCCCTGTGCTTCCCATCATTGCATAATTACAGACTTCTTCGCAAGCTGCAACATACCATACAGAATATTGATTTTAGCTGCAAGGCAGAGAATCATGCGCTATGTTTGTTTTCCTTGCTGATAAATATTGTCAAAGAAAGATAAGCTCAAAACGGTACGACCTATTTGCATATAAAACAGCATAACAGACAAAAAGGATCAAGCTGGAATGAATTGACCCTTTTCCTTTTGTATATTAAGAAAATCAGTAAGCTGATAAGCGTAACGATAGCCTTCCAGCGCTTTCAGCAGCCTCATTATCTGTGAACCTACTGAACAAGCCATGGATTTTCCTCACCATGCATAAACAGATAACAGCTCTTCATCGAATGTGTCACCATATCCCGATAGGAATCATCGGTTAAAAATGCAAGATGCGGTGTCAGAAGTACATTGTGAAAGGAATTCAATACAGCCATATCATGCTGCTTCAGTATCTTTCCTTTTCTTCGATTGTAATAGATGCCGGTTTCTCCCTCGACGACATCCAGTGCAGCTGCACCGACCTTTCCTGATTCTACCGCAGCGATCAATGCCGTGTTGTCAATCAAAGGACCGCGCGCGGTATTCACAATGATAACCCCCTGTTTCATCTGGGCAAATGCAGCTTCATCGAGTAAATGATAGGTTGTATCGTTTAATGGAACATGCAGCGTGATAATGTCACTGCGCTGATACAGGGTTTTCAAATCCACATAGGTCACGTATTGCTCCATTTCCTTTCGCGGATGGGGGTTGTAGGCTAGAATGCGGCACCCAAAGCCGGCAATATGACGAATGAGTGTCTGTCCAATGGCTCCTGTTCCTATTACACCGAGTGTTTTTCCTTTTAGGTTGCTGCCCAATACTGCATCAAAGGAATAATCCTGACTGACAGCGCTCTGCAAAATCAACTTCATTTTGCGCAGCGCCATCAGAATCAGCATAATCGTATAGTCCGCCACACTCTCACTCGCATAGGTTGCATTTCCAACATGGATACCGATTTTTCTGGCATAAGCAAGGTCGATGTGGTCATAGCCGACAGTACGTGTCGACAGAAAACGGACGCCTACCTCCTGCAATTTCTGCAGCAATGCAGCATCGATTGGTGTCGAGAGCACACTGATGCATTCATAGCCCTGACAAAGCTGTGCATTTTCCAGTGTTGGCCGCTGTGCACAGGTGCCGATTTCCAGCTGCATCGCTTTTGCACAGGCGCTGAAATACGCAGCCTCTTCTTCTCGATAGCCATATACAAATACCTTCATAAACACCCTCCATTCATAAAAACAAGGCACTGTATGCCTTGTTATCGTTTTCCTCGTTTACCGCTCTGACGCATCATCTTGTTCATGCTGCGCATATTTTTCATTGCCCCCATAGCACCCATACCGCCCATATTCGGCATTTTTCCGGATTTGGTCATAGCTCCCATCTGCTTCATGACCTGCTTCATTTTCTCATATTCATTCAACAGCCGGTTTACATCCGCTACCGTTGTACCGCTTCCTTTGGCGATACGATTCTTTCTGGATGCGCGAAGGATATTGGGATTCTCCCGCTCCTCCATCGTCATACTCTGAATGATTGCGGTACTTTTCTTCATTTTGTTACCGGCTTTGGCTTCATCAATCTGCCCTGCCAGCTGATTCATACCCGGAATCAGCTTCATCATTCCACCCAGAGAACCCATTTTTTCAAGCTGCTGAAACTGCACCAGCATGTCTGTTAAGGTAAACTGTCCGCTCATCATGCGATTTGCGGATTTTGTGCTTGCCTCAATATCCATCTTATCCTGTGCCTGTTCCACCAGAGACATGATGTCTCCCATGCCCAGAATACGATCGGCCATACGATCCGGATGGAATACATCCAGGTCGTCAATTTTCTCACCCAGACCGACAAACTTAACCGGAACCTGTGTGATGGAACGCACAGACAGAATACCACCGCCTCTGGAATCACCATCCAGCTTCGTCAAGACGAGACCGCTAACCTCCAGCTGCTCATGGAAGCTGCTTGCTACATTCACAATATCCTGTCCGGTCATTGCATCGACAGTCAGCAAAATATCATCCGGATGCACAAAATCCTTTATATCAGACAGCTCCTGCATCAGCTCTTCATCGATGTGCAGACGTCCGGCAGTATCAAATAGAACCGTATCATAGCCGTTTTCCTTGGCATAATCCATTGCCTGCTTTGCTGTTTCCAGCGCCTTCGTCTCCACACCCAGAGAAAAGACCTCAACCCCAATGCTTTCTCCCAGTGTTTTCAGCTGTTCAATCGCAGCCGGACGAATCACATCACAGGCAACAAGCAACGGCTTGCGGCTCTGCTTTTTCTTCATCACGTTGGCGATCTTTGCGGATGCCGTTGTTTTACCGGTACCCTGCAGACCCACCATCATTACTGTGGTGATTCCACTGCTCTTATAATTTACCGGAGCATCCTCGCTTCCCAATAACGCTACGATTTCATCATGAACGATTTTTACAACCATCTGCCCTGGATTCAGGGAGGTCATAACCTCCGTGCCCAGTGCCTGTTCCTTTACACGGGCAATGAAATCCTTAACGACACCGTAATTTACATCGGCCTCCAGCAGCGACATACGCACCTCGCGCAGCATGTCGTTCATATTTTTTTCGCTTAGCTTTCCCTTCCCGGTTATATTTTTAAACGCCTTCCCCAGACGTTCGCTTAGTGATTCAAATGCCATACCTGTTTACCGCCTTTCTCCTATACCTGTACCACATTATAGCATAGCCTGCTCGTGTTTGTTAAGCATGTTTTCATCTTTGCGATAGATTTCAATCTGAAACTCAATTTTCGTTTTCAGCTCGCTTAGTGCCTGCAAACGCATAGCTGCATCCTTCGGTGTTTTCCAGTAATAGGGCGTCATATGAAACAGTGCCTGAATATCCGCAGCATCGGAAATACAGATATCCGCTTCAACCGCTTGCGTTTTTTCCAAAATCAAGCCCTCCTGCTGTAGCACCTCTGATGGATTTTCATAAGGTACATCATATAATACTTTCTTCAGCCCCATCAGATGCTGTGGGCCGGGACCAACCTTAATAAATATACCATCCGGCTGTAAGACACGCAGGAATTCCGCAGCCTGAAACGGCGCAAACACAGAAAGCACCATATCGGCACAGGCATCACATAGCGGCATATGGAATACGCTTGCGACCGCATATTGCACCCCGCTTCTGGCCTTGCACGCTTCATCAACTGCATGCTTGGATAAGTCAAAGCCAAGCAGGGTATCCGTTTCCTGTTTCAGTCTGTTTGTATAATATCCCTCTCCACAGCCTGCATCGATAACGACGCCCGGATGATAGCTCTGTACCAGCTCAACCAATGCAGCCTGCAGTGGTGCATAATATCCATGGGATAAAAATCGTGTGCGCGCTTTTACCATATCCCGATCATCCCCGCTGAGCGCTTTATGATGCAGTGCCAGATTGACATATCCACGCTTGGCAATGTCATAGGAATGGTTGTTCTGACAACGCCATACACGCTCCTCCTTGATCAGTTTACTTCCGCATTTCGGACATAACAGCATATACCTACCTCATTTCCTATCTAAGTATACCACAGGCAAAATAGGAAAAGTTTGCCTAATTACGGAAATTTCAGGAAAATTGTAGTAAAATAAATACAAAGAGGTGATAGAATGGAATTTAATGAAGTAGCTGCCACAAGAAAAAGCATCCGTAAATATGCCGCAAAACCGGTGGCGAAGGAGGATATCGAAGCAATGCTTCGCTGTGCCATGGAGGCACCGAGCTGGAAGAATTCCCAGACAGCGCGATATCATGTCATCACATCCCCGAAGATGCTGCAGGCTATGAAGCAGGAGGGTCTGGCTCCCTTTAATGCAGAGAATACAAAGGATGCGCCGGTGCTGATTGTCACAAGCTTTGTAAAGGATGTAGCCGGCTTTGATAAGGATGGTACCCCAAGCAATGAGCTGGGAAATCTGTGGGGTGCCTATGACCTTGGACTGCATAATGAAAATCTTTTATTGAAGGCAAGAGATCTTGGATTGGATACCCTTGTCATGGGCATCCGCGATGCAAAGGCCATACAGAGACTTCTGCAGATTCCCGCACAGGAAATCGTTGTCAGTGTCATCAGTGTCGGCTACAAGGCCATGGATCCGAAAAAGCCAGCCCGTAAAGAGCTAGAGGATATTGTCACGTATTATTGAGCATAAAAAAACCACTCCTGTTTTCCAATCGGAAGAGGAGTGGTTTTTTTTACGCCACCTTAACGATTCTGGTTCTGATTGTTCTGGTTGCGCTGATTCTGGTTGTTTCTCTGGGAGTTGTTCTGGTTGTTGTTATTGAAGTTGTTTTTGAAATCCTGAGAAGAATGCTCTTTATCGTATTCATTCTGATGATTTCTCTTTTCAGCCTCAACGTCAGCACCTAATTCAATACCCATTTCGTACTGATATAAGTCCTGTTCAACCTGTTTTTCGTTGTACTGTTTTCTTCTTTCCATTTTTCTCACCTCACAATGTTAGTATGGGTGAGAGTTTTCAATTTATACTAAAAAATATCCTCATCAAGCTTCGCTTTCGGATATACATCCACATGTTCCGTCTTCTCTATGCATTCCTGCAGCAAAGCCTCGTAATCAAAGCGTGCCTCCAGCCGCTGTGAGCGCTGAATCGTCGGTTTGGTTACCGGGTTTTTCGGCGTAAATATCGTACAGCAGTCCTCAAAGGGCTGTATGGAGATATCATAGGTGTCAATCGCACGGGAAACATTGATGATTTCCACCTTGTCCATGCAGGCAACCGGACGAATGACAGGCATCGTCGTAACACAGTTGATGGTCTGCATACTTTCCAGTGTCTGGCTCGCTACCTGCCCAATGCTTTCACCATTGACAATGGCAAGACAGTGCTGCTGCTCGCAAAGACGCTGTGCGATGCGATACATCATACGGCGCATGATGGTGATGGCATAGCTTTCATCGCAGTTTTTATAGATAGCAAGCTGTAAGTCTGTGAAGGGCACCACATGAACACGAATATGTCCCTGGTACGGGGCAAGCTGACGGGCAAGCTCCAGTACCTTGTCCTGTGCTGCCTGACTGGTATATGGCGGTGAAGCATAATGAACACATTCAATAGCGACACCGCGCTTCATGGTCAGATAGGATGCGACCGGTGAATCAATCCCTCCGGACAGCATGACCAGCGCCTTACCGCCAACACCAACCGGATAACCGCCTGCCCCAGCAATTCTGCCGGTCATAATATAGGTATCCTCCTGATGCACTTCGATCTGGATGCGCAACTGCGGCTCCCGCACATTTACCTTCAGATCAGTATTGCGCAGAATTTCTCCGGCAACGGCCCGATTGATTTCATCGGAAATCATCGGAAACAGCTTGTGACTTCTGCGTGCTTCAATTTTAAAGGTCTGGGCATCGCTTTCCTTCGCCACCTGCAGCGCCGTTTGCTTCATCGCTTCGATATCGGAATCCACACGGATCGCAAAGGAAAAGGAGGAAATACCGAATACCTTTTGCAGATGCTCACTGACCATATGCGGATCTTCTCCGTTCAGCATGATGTACAGTCTGTCATGCGTACGCTCATAGCTCAGCCTGTCATAATCCCGAAGCGCATTTTTCACATTTGTTAAAAGACGCTTGATAAAATCCTTTTTATTTTTCCCCTTCGTAGACAGCTCTCCAAAGCGGACAAGAATATGGTTATATACAATGTTATTTTGTTCGATAGTCATGATTGATCTCCTTTAAAGCCTGTAAAAAGGCATCGACTTCCTCTTCGGTTGTCAGATGCGACAGGGATATGCGAATTGCATGTGTCGAGCGTTGTTCCCCTAACCCCATAGCCAGAAGAACTGCGGAAACCGCCTTGCTGTGGGAGGAACAGGTACTCTGGGCAGAGACGGCAAACCCCTTTGCATTCAGCGCATTGAGCATAATTTCACTGCCGATGCGCAAATTGGATATATTGAGAATAAACGGGCTGGCGTCCTCTGGGGAATTGATAACAATGTCCTCCATTGCGGACAGCGTTTTACGAAGGTAGCTGTTCAGCTTTTGTACATGGGCATAGGCATCCCTGCGTTGTTCCAGAGCAAGGCGCAATGTTTTCGCAAACACAATATTTGTCGGCGCATTGCTGGTACCGGCGCGCAGTCCGTTTTCCTGCTGACCACCGCTAATGAGCGGAACCAGCTCTACATTTCTTTTTTTATATAGGATAGCACTGCCCTTCAATCCGTAAATTTTATGTGCAGAAAAGGTTGCCAGATCGACATAGGAAAGATCGACCTCCAGCTTTCCCAACGCCTGTACACCATCCATGTGAAAGAGTGCTCTGGAATTGGCATGTACGTACTGGGCACATTCACGAATTGCATTCACTGCTCCTGTTTCATTGTTTACCATCATCATGGATACCAGAACCGTATCCTTGCGCAGTGCACTTCGCAAGGTCTCCACATCCACGGTTCCCTTCGCATTCACAGGAAGATAGGTTACCTCATATCCGAATACCTCTTTCAGCTGTTCCATGGCATTGTGAATGCTGGAATGCTCAACACAGGTGGTAATCAGATGCTTACCGCGATTGGCATACTTCCATGCCACCCCCTTAACCGCTGCGTTATTGGATTCGCTTGCACAGGAGGTAAACAGAATCTCATCCTTATAAACATGCAAAAGCTGTGCAATCTGTGCACGGCTTTGTTCCATCAATTTACCGGTTTCTCTTCCCTGCTCATGCAGAGAATCACTGTTTCCAAAATGTTTCTCCAAAAGTCTGGTATAGGTTTTCAGAATTTCCGGGCGAATCGGTGTGGTGGAGGCATAATCTAGATAAATCATGCTACTCCCCCGTATTCAGGATACTTGGATCCTTCTTGTTGATCAGTTTTTCATATGCTCCCGGATGCATTTTCTCAATACACTGGATACCGATTTTCAAGGCCTTGGTATACTGTCCATTACGAAAGCACAGCTCTGCTCTTGTCAGCTCACTGTCGATATCCGGAAAGGAGGAGCGATACCGGTTTCCAAACACGATGGTATTTTCCACCATGATTGCCATCCCCACCAGGTTATTCACACTGTTATATAAGGTATAAATATAATCAATCGCACTGCGCAGTTCGGCATTCAGTCGCTTGACATCCAGTGGCGAATTATCCAGAATCACCTGGATATCCTTGATCATGATTTCCCCCTTGTGCAAATCATCCTCATATTTCTGTGAAACACTTGGCAGTCGGTGCTTGGACATTTTTACACGTATTTCGTTGACGATCAGCTGCAGCTTGATCAGCTGTTTCTTTGCCCGCTCCTCATCGCTACATGCATTGTCCAGCTTCTGCTTCATTTCACCAACCTCATTGGTGAAGGCAGCCGCACTCTGCTCCAGCTCCTTATATGCTATCAGTATTGTGGAGTAAGGAACCTTGTTCTGGGCGATGACCGCTTCCAGCTTGCGCTGCATGTCATTTAATACGGATAGGCGATCATGCACCTCCAGCAGTCGCTGCGTCCAGTTTTCAAATCCAAACCGTTCATATACGCGATTATACAGCTCCTCGATTGCTTCCACATCCAGATTGATGCTGCGAATTGTATCAAAGAGGATATCGACATTGTCACTGACCTCATCAAAGGCACCTTCTTCCCTGCTCAGCTGCTCAGCAAGCTGGGAGATGCGTTTTTCACAATCGTTCAGATCCTCATGAACATCCTTCGGATTTCCATTGCGAAGCTTGTTCAAATCATTTTTCAGCATATCGCTGATGATATCCAGATTCTTGCGAACCTCCAGATGCTCGGTATACACACCCTTGTTTTTCGCCTGTGCATACTGATAGCCGACTTCATCAATGGCACGTGGAAGAACCCCTCTTGCACGCTCATACATAGAAGGCAGAACATCCACCAGCTCCTTTAAATGAGCGACGGATTCCCGTATTTCCTTCTGCTGATCGGCTGCCTTGTTGAATTCAGATGCAAACATCCATTCCTCAAAGGCCGAAAACATCTTTTCTATACCTGCAATCTCCATTTCCAGATATTCATAGCTCTGGGAGAAGGACGCACGATTCTCATTGATATTGCGTTTGATGATACGGAAATCATCCTTCAGCTTATTGATATGTACACGCTGCTCGTTTTCCTGCTCTAAAATACTGTCCAGTGCCTGATTGACATCCTTTGCGACACCCTCCAGCTCTGCCATCTGCTCTCTCAGCTTCTCCATGCGGCGCTTTGCAGCCTTGGCTTTATGAACATAAATCAGATCGTCCGCCTCAGCCAGCGTAACACTGCATTCCTTCAGCTGCTCCTGAATATTGTCAAAATCCGTGCGGCAGCTTTCCACCCGCTGACTCATTTCCTCGTTGACCCGTGACAGCGCCACAGCCTTGTTCAATTTAAAAGCAAGTGGAATCCCCTTCAGTGAGTTGTAGCTCAGCTCCAGTTCATCCAATTGCTTTCTTGCCTGCTTCTGACGCAGCACCATCATGATGATCGTAAGTATGACGATGGCGACCAGCGCAATCACTATATAGATCAAAACATCAAGGGAAACAACATTTTTGACATTGTTGATAAAATTCTCCATACAGACACCTCTTCCATTTGAATTCACTAGCTATATTGTATCATAATTTATATAATTAAGAAATCAGAAATTATGCTTATTCTGCAAGAAATGATGTGCTTCTTATTTTTCTTTCACAGATTGTCGCGTCACACATTTATCACTTCGGCATGGAAAGGACAGCTTTTATAGATGAACACTGCACGTCCCTGAATTCTTCGCACGTTTTCTAGGCGCAAAATCCTGCGGTATTTGCAATATATATAATCAGACGGGATATGAACAGAGCTTCCTTCAACGCGATTTCGCAACCAATCTGTAAGAAATGCCTTATAAAAATAAATTCTGTTTGACATCCATTCCCCGTTCTGTTATAGTAAAGTGGCGTAAAATGGATAGCAGAATGCAAATGCTTTACATATAGCGTTCATGACGCAGATTCCTGCGGGGTATTGTGTAACTTACTGCTGAGCGAAGATACCGTGAGTATGAACACCATGTAAAAATGATTTGTACCTGTTATTGTTTTATAGCCATAAAACAATAAGGAGGATTTTCATGTCAAGAATCAATGGACCGGTTTGGAAAACATCCCGCCGTCTTGGTTTCTCTATTCTGGAAACCGGAGAAGAGCTTCAGAAACGTGCTTATGCACCAGGTCAGCACGGACCTACGAAACGTGTAAAATTAACAAACTACGGACAGCAGCTGCGTGAAAAGCAGAAAATCCGTTACATGTATGGATTGAACGAGCGTCAGTTCTACAACACTTTCATCAAAGCGAGCAAGATGAAGGGTGTAACGGGTGACAACTTCCTGGGTCTGCTGGAATCCCGTCTGGATAACCTTGTTTACCGTATGGGCTTTGCCCGCACTCGCCGTGCTGCTCGTCAGCTGGTTAACCACGGACACGTACTGGTAAACGGTAAGAAAGTGGATATCCCTAGCTTTATCGCAAAGCCTGGTATGGTTGTGGAAATCAAGGAGAAATCCAGAGATATGAAGGCAATCAACGAAGCGCTGGAAGCAACACTGAATACCGTAGCATTTATCGATGTTGATAAAGATGCGAAGAAGGGTACCTACCTTCGTCTGCCAGAGCGCAGTGAGCTGAATTCTGAGTTCAATGAGCTGCTGGTAGTAGAATTCTACAACAGATAATGTTAAAAAATCCGGATATCCGGATTTTTTTATAATATTGCCATGACAGCCAATGCAGTGAAGAGGGAGCGGTTCCCTCTTCGCTTTTTTTAACGCTCCTTTTTGATAAAGGAAACGTGCTCCGCAATCAGATCATAGCTGCGATGCAGCTTGCCATCCTGCCCTTCAAAGGTATGTGACTGCATGCGTCCCTTTACAGACACATGATCCCCGATCTGTGCTGCTGCCATCGCCG
This sequence comes from Clostridium sp. DFI.1.208, assembly GCF_024463855.1. Taxonomy (NCBI): domain Bacteria; kingdom Bacillati; phylum Bacillota; class Clostridia; order Eubacteriales; family Clostridiaceae; genus Clostridium; species Clostridium sp. DFI.1.208. The sequence goes on from NZ_JANGCA010000001.1 coordinate 218,809, forward strand.
TTTCCGCAATGCCCTTCCAGAGCATGATATTCAGACTGTCATATTCATAAACACCCTCGCTGTTCGCAAAGGGGCGCTGAACACGAATCATCATTGTCGCAAAACGATTACCGGCAGCGGATGTACGGATTTCTGACAGTTCCGTCAGTTCACCTACAAAAGCTATCACGTTCATATGTATACCATCCTTTCTTTATTTCCAAATAGTTTTCCTCACCGCATGGACATCCCTCCCAAGGTCTCCTATATTATCGCTGGTTCCCTGTATTTTCGCAAACTGCATTATTTGTACAGCATATAATGGTATTGCATTAAAAAAAGCGGTGAAGGCTCCTGTGAGAGCGTATTCATCGCTTTTTCTGACAAATAAGGTAATTTTTACGAGCAGTTTTCCGGCAGCAGCTCTACCAGTGTATGCAAAGCATTTCCAAGGGCAGCACAGACCTGTTGAATATCCTCCAGTGTAATTTCATAAAGCACATCCAGCAGCTGAAAGAAATCCGCCTGATCAAAATAGCTGCGAACATAGGTGATCGCAATGTCATCAAAGCTGTTCAGAGAGCGTACAGACTGTCCAAAGTAACGATTTTTCAGCTGATCCAAAAGCTCCTGTGTTATATCGGCACTGCTGATACGGGCAAGCACCGCTTTGACAACCGCAAGAAACGCTTCCTTCTTCGTCGTTTCCGCATAAAACATCACCATGCCATAATCCTTTCCTAAGTCGACCTCACTGCCGACATAGTCGTTGATGATCCCCTCATCCAGCCATTGCTGAAAATCCGGATTCAGTGAGCTGAACACAGCATCCAGCATGATTTTAATACACCACTCCGCCTTGGTGCGGGCATAGACATCCTCAATTCCCTCCAGCTTGCAGGCGTATGACAGCTTTGGTACGCTGACATCCATTGTAAAGGAAAAGCTTTCCCTCGCAGGCTCTTTTGGTTCTGTATACGCCAGACGCTTGACACTGGCAATCGGTGCAAATGTCTTTTTCTTCTGATTTTCCTTAATCAGTGCAAGCAGCTCCTCTGGATCCTCCTTACTGACACCGACCAGAATCATAGATGCCGGATGATAATTCAGTGCATAGCAATCCTGCAGCTGCTGCAGCGTGATACTGCTCACGCTTTCATCATCGCCGCCGATATCATAGCGAAGCGGATGCTGCTGATACAGAGAGGAGAAGGTTTCCATAAGCAGTCGGGAATCACTCATCTCCTTATACATATGCAGCTCCTGTATGATGATTCCCTTTTCCTTTTCCACGGATTCTTCACTGATATCCAGCTCCTGTACAAAATCCAGAAGCAGATTCAGCGGTTCCTTTACATCGGATGTTGTTGAAAAGTAATATGCTGTTTCTGTATAGGAGGTAAAGGCATTCACGCTGGCACCCATGCGGGAAAACAGCTCCATGACATCGCTGTCCCCCATTTCAAACATCTTATGCTCCAGAAAATGAGCAATACCTGCAGGGAAATGCAGTTCCCTTCCATGCGCATCCACCTGCTTCATATCCATAGCGCCCAGCGGTGTCGCCATCATGAACAGCGATTTTTCATAATCCGGCTTCTGCCAGAGAACAACATGCAGGCCGTTTTCCAGAGTTTCCTCTACATAGCTTTCCCCATAACGCTTATTCGTGATTGTTTTCATCCGCATCCTCCTTTGTCAAAACAAATGTCATCTTCAGTTCACATGCCTGCATCGCCCGAAGAATATCCTCGTGCTTTACAGCCTGAATGCGCTCAATGATATCCTCAGTGCTCCACTGACGATCCAGCAACACATTTTGATACTGCAGTGCAATCAGAGAATTCATAGAATCCTTGCTGGCCTTTAAGGAATTGACAATCATCTGTTTGGATACCTCCAGCAGATCCGAAGCAAAATCGCCCTCACAAATACGCTGAAACTGCTTGCGAATCAATGAAATTGTCTTATCGATATGCTCCTTCTCCACACCGGTGGTGACTCCCAGCGCTGCATCATAGGAAATCAGATTGGAGTAAATGGAATAGCACAGACTGTTTTTCTCACGCACCTCCTGAAACAGCAGCGAGGTGGAGTATTGACCAAACATCGCATTTGCAACGCGCAGTGCATAATAATCCGGATCATTGATTGCTGTATTCGTAAACCAGACCATCATAATGCTGCTCTGCGTAATGTTTCGGTATTCTGTTTTCCTTTCATCGTGCAGCTGATTCTGTACCTTATAAAAGGTTTTTATTTCCTGCTTACGTGCTCCAAAGGGCAGGTACGCTTTAACGAGCTGCTCCATCTGTGCATCATCAAACGCGCCACAAATCAGAATGTCGATCACATCCTCCTCCAGCATCCGTCGGTATGCGCTTTGCACATCCTCCAGCGTGAGCTGCATCAGTGTTTTCACATCGCCAAGCGCGGATATTCCCAGATAATCCCCTTCTCCGGCAAGCTTCAGTCCCTGTGTGATGGCATATTGTGCGGGATCATCCTCCATACGCTCGATTTTCGCCCTTAATATACTGCGGGATTCCTCCAGCACATGCTCCTGCAGCAGCGGCTGAAATAAAACCTCCCGCAGAAAGGAAAACAGAGCTTCCAAGAGCTGCTGCTTTCCCTGCACATAGCGGGGATTGATAATCTTACTGCGAAGCTCCACAATCTGTGCACTGCCATAGCCGGCTGTTTGCGCATTGAGCGTTGCCCCATACAGCAAATCAAGGTAATCACTCATCTTTTTCTTTGTATCATACGTTTTACATCGATCACACAGCATCAGCGCAAGCAGCGAGCGCGACGCCGCCAGTTTAGGCTCCAGCTCACTGCGGAAACGAATGCTGACCCCGATATCCTTAAATTTTTCGGTTTTCATAAAATGGAGCTGTACTCCGTTTGTTATCTGCATAATCATACCTCCAGTAGTAGTATGCGCATATTTCATTCAATTACCATGCCTATATGCATCATGGTTCTAATTGTACCACATCCAGCGGCGAAAAAAAACTGATCGACTTGATCAGTTTTAGCGTTTTCCTTTATCGAACGGTTCTCCCTCTGCAGCAGGTGCTGCCGAATTCTTTGAAACGAAGGCAAGAACGATCAGCGTTGCGATATACGGTACCATCTTATAGATGTATGGCGGAATGTTGAGTCCTGCCAGAAACGGAATGCCGCTTGATGTTGCCGCTACGGTCTTCATGAAGCCGAAGAACAGCGCCGCAAAGAAGATGCGAAATGGCTTCCACTGCCCGAAAATCAGCACTGCCAGTGCCAGGAACCCATACCCTGCAACATCCGCGTTAAACACATTACTCGTCGGAACAACGAAGATCAGTCCACCGATACCGGCCAGAAAGCCGGAAATCAAAGTACCTGCATAGCGCATTTTGTACACACTGATACCCGCAGAATCCGCAGCCTGAGGGAGCTCTCCGCAGGCACGCAGGCGCAGACCGAAACGGGTCTTATAAATAATCACCCATGTCAGCACCAGAAACAACAGACCGATATAGGTTGTTATGTAGGTATTCTTGAACAGCAGGTCCCCGATGATTGGGATGGACCCCAGCACAGGAACGGATTCAATCCGGAACACATTCTCAAACTGAATCTGCTGTGTCTGCTGGAAGGTTCGTGCGATGAAGATACAGAATGCAGGCGCAAAGGTATTCAGTGCAGTACCGCTGATGACCTGATCTGCCTTCATATGAATAGCCGCAAAGGCATGGAACAACGAGAAGACGATACCTGCCGCACCGGCAACCAGCACCGCACACAGAAGCAGCAGCTGAGGCGGCATGGCGTGATTGAAGATATGAATAAATCCGATACCGCACAATGCACCGATAATCATGATACCTTCCAGTGCGATATTGATGACACCGCTTCGCTCAGAAAACAGACCGCCCAGTGCTACGACCAGCAGCGGAATAGCGAAAAACCATGTCTGCTGTACCAGAAAGAATATTGTATCCATAGCTTACTCACCTTCCTTTTTCGCTGTACCCAGCTCTTTTGTCTTCCTGCGCTTCGACAGCCACACCTTAATCATCAGGGACAGCGCGGAGCAGTAGATGATGCAGGAAATGATAATATCGACGATCTGCGGTATGAACCCAAACTGCTGCATGGCATTTCCACCGACATTCAGATAAGCGATAAACAATCCCGCAAACAGAACACCGATCGGATTGGAAAGACCAAGCAAGGCAACCGGAATACCGTTGAAGCCCTCGGCAGGAAGAACATCCACGACCTCGATGAATTTACCGGAGCCACTCAGATACAGCAGGCCGCCGCCGACACCGGCAAGCGCACCGGCAATCACCATGGAAAGAATGATATTGCGTTTTTCATTGATGCCGGCATATTTACTTGCATCCTTATTGAAGCCGCAGGCCTTCATTTCATAGCCGAAGCTTGTCTTATTCAATACAATATAAATCAGGATGACAAACAGGATGGCAATGACAAAGCCGCCGTTTGCCGGGGAACCGGTAAAGATTTTATCGAATCCCATCTTCGGTATGACCGCTGTGGAAGCGACTGGCAGAGATTGATTGCGCAGTGCGTCGAACAGCACCAGACTGACGGAATAATTCACCAGATACATTCCAATATAATTCATCATAATAGAGGAAATAACCTCATTCACATTCAGATAAGCCTTCATGACACCCGGAATTACCGCCCACAGGCCGCCCGCCACAAAGGCGCCGAGAATCGCTACAAGCCAGTGAATACTGCCTGGCAGAAAGGTCCATTTTACACCGATGTAGACAGCCGCAAAGGCACCTACGATAAACTGTCCCGGTGTTCCGATATTAAACAATCCTGTTTTAAATGCAAATCCAACCGATAGACCGGTCATGATGATCGGCACCGCATAATACAGCACACGTCCGATTCCCAGTACACCGTCCTCCACCGGACCAGCCAGCAGGGTACGAAGGCCATCCAGCGCTTCACTGGAATTGGAAATAAAGATAACAACAGCTCCAATCAGTAATCCAATCAGGATCGCGATAGCGGAAGAGCCGAAGTTTTTGAATGCATCACTCTGTAATAGCTTTTTCATATTCTGCCCCTCTCTTTGATCCTGCCATATATAATCCAAGCTCCTGAATCGTTGTCGTTTCCGGATTCAGCTCTGCAACGATTTCACCCTCATACATAACAAGGATGCGATCCGCAAGATTCATGACTTCATCCAGCTCCAGGGATATCAGCAGGATTGCGCGTCCCTCGTCCCGTTCCTTAACCAGCTGGGAATGTATGTATTCAATCGCACCGACATCCAAACCACGGGTCGGCTGAACAGCCAGCAGCAGCTTTGGATCGTTCTCGATTTCTCTGGCAATAATCGCCTTCTGCTGGTTACCACCGCTCATACTTCTGGCAGATGTTTTACTGCCCTGTCCGCTGCGGACATCGTATTTTTCAATCAGCTGATCCGAATATCTTGTGATATCCGCAAATTTCAAAAAGCCGTGATTGCTGAATTTTTTTGTGAAATACGACTTCAGCACCATATTGAAGGAAAGTGGATAATCCAGAACCAGACCATAGCGGTGCCGGTCCTCCGGAATATGTCCAAGTCCCGCCAGATTCCGTTTGCGGATACTTGTCTTTGTAATATCCATATCCCCAAGACGAATGCTGCCCTCCTTAGCGTCCATCAGTCCACTCAAGGCATATACAAGCTCTGACTGTCCATTGCCATCAATTCCGGCAACACAGACGATTTCTCCCTCGTGTACCTGAAAGCTAACGTTTTTTACAACGTCCTGATGTCCCTTCTTGGCAACACTCAGATTACGGACATCCAGCATGACATTCTTTGGCTGTGCAGGCTTCTTCTCCACGTTGAAATTAACCTTACGGCCAACCATCATCTCGGACATTTCTTCCTTGCTCGTATCCTTTACGTCAATGGTTCCGATGTATTTCCCCTTGCGCAGGACGCTGCAGCGATCCGCAACCGCCTTGATTTCATTCAGCTTATGTGTGATAAACAGAATCGATTTGCCTTCCTTTGTCAAATCCTTCATGATGCCCATCAGCTCATCGATTTCCTGCGGTGTCAGCACCGCCGTAGGCTCATCAAAAATCAGAATTTCGTTGTCACGGTACAGCATTTTCAATATTTCCACACGCTGCTGCATACCGACGGTAATCTCACTGGTGATGGCATCCACATCGACATTCAAATGATACTTCTCACTCAAATCGACAACCTTTTTTCTCGCTTCGACCATCGTCAGCAAGCCGTTTTTTACATCCTCTGCACCCAGAATGATGTTTTCCAGCACTGTGAAATTATGAACCAGCTTAAAATGCTGATGCACCATTCCGATGCCAAGGCGGTTGGCGTCATTGGGATTGTTGATACTGACAACCTCCCCATTCATTTTGATACATCCCTTTTCCGGCTGATACATACCGAACAGAACGCTCATGAGGGTGGATTTGCCGGCACCGTTTTCTCCCAGCAAAGCATGGATTTCTCCTTTTTTCAGCTGCAGTGTAATATCATCATTGGCAATAATGCCCGGGAACTCTTTTGTGATATTACACATTTCAATGATGTATTCCATGGTTTCACTCCAATCATATGCCTGTTGAGCATTGTGAAAATAGTATCTGTACTGATACCGCATCTATGCGTACGATTATTTCACTATACCCTTTACAAGCTTTTGTCCTATTTTATTATACCTTTTTTTCTACCTGTTCGCAAACAGGAAGATGAAAAAAATGAGAAAAGCTGCCTACGATTGTAGACAGCCTTGTCCTGCGTATGATTATTTATTTAATATAATCCAGTTTTACATTAGAAGCCTTGATCTTTGTAGGATCCTTGAAGTCTTCATTTGTCTTGATGGTGATTTTGCCTTCTTTGATTTTAGCATACAGTGCATCATATTCCTTCTGTGTGAATTTTTCAAATTTGCTGGTCTTCATTGGCAGACCTACAGAGTCGTCTTTTGCACCAAGAACAATATTTTCTCCACCTGGGAAGGTTTCATCATCGATTGCCTTCAGTTCCTTCGTTACAGAAACAGCCAGCTGCTTGTAAGCAGAAGTGATAACTGTGCTGCTTTCGTTGGACTGGTCAACATCGACACCGATTACAAGACCCTTGTTTGCTTCCGCAGCAGCCATAACGGAGTTTCCGATTCCACCACCGCAGGAGAAGATTACTTGTGTACCATTCTTATACCAGGAAGCTGCCTCGGACTGAATTTCAGCACTTGGGTTAAAGGTTCCGGTATATTTGTATTTCATTTCGATTTCAACGCCCATTTCCTTAGCAGCGTCCTGTGCTCCCTGTACAAAGCCGTAACCGAAGTTTACAACTGCAGGAACAGCGATTCCACCCATGAAGCCAAGCTTTGTCTTGCCTTCCTTAACGATAGCGTAACCAGCCATATAGCCAGCTTCGTTTTCAGAATACTTGATACCTACGGTATTCTTTGCAGTTTTGAATTTTGCGTTTTCCTGAGCGCCGTCATTTGGATAGCCGTCAATCAGAATGAATTTGACATCCGGATATGTATCCTGTTTTTCATAGATCGATGGTTCAAACAGGTAGCCTGGCGTTACGATAACTTTAGCTCCGTAATCGTTAACCGCCTGATCGATTGCTTCCTTGTAGGCATTGTCTGATTTTTCTGCCGGTTTGATGTATTCTACTTTTTTACCGGTTTCTTCACCATAGGCTTTGACACCTTCCCAGGTACCCTGATTGAATGATTTGTCATCAATGGTACCAACATCGGTAATCATGACAACATCAGCCTTGGATTTAGATGCTTTCCCGTCATCCTTCTTCCCTTCATCCTTGCTTCCGCAGGCAGTCAGAGATGCTGCCATCAGCAACGATGCGGCAACGCATAAAAACTTTTTCATTTTTGCATTTCCTCCTTATTGTATGAAGCTTCTTCATTACATATTTATTTTAGCGTTTTTCTATGCGTTTGTAAATGGAATAATCGCATTTTTGCTGGATTTTGGCAAAAATAAAAACGGTTACATTATGCAACCGCTCTTATTCTTCCTCTGCTAGCTCACTCTTCGCATACACTTCGCGCGGCTTACTGCCTCTTGCAGGACCGATGATGCCATTATCCTCCAGCGTATCGATCAAGCGGGCAGCACGGGCATAGCCGATACTGAATTTACGCTGAATCAGGGATGTACTTGCCTTGCGTGTCGTGATAATAAATTCCTTTACCTCATCATATAATGGGTCACCGGTCTCACTGCTCGTCGGCCCTACACCGCCATCCAGCAGCTCCAGCCGTACAAAGGCGTCGTCGAATTTCGGTTTTCCCTGACGGGATACAAATTCACAGATATCCGCAACCTCATCATCGCTGACAAACACACCCTGCACACGGGTTGCCACAGTTTCACCGACCGGAACATACAGCATATCGCCATATCCCAAAAGCTTTTCCGCCCCCATCTGATCCAGTATGGTACGGGAATCCACAGCACTGCTGACCGCAAATGCGATACGGGATGGAATATTCGCCTTGATGATCCCGGTGATAACATCCACACTCGGGCGCTGCGTCGCAACGATGAGATGAATGCCCGCAGCACGAGCCAGCTGGGTGATACGCTGAATGCTTGCTTCTACCTCTTTGGCAGCTACCAGCATCAGATCCGCCAGCTCGTCGATGATGACTACAATCCATGGAAGCGGACGCAGCCCCTCTTCCGGATGTGCTTCTATGTAGGCATTATAGCCGGCGATATTGCGTACTCCGGCCATCGAGAACAGCTCATAGCGGTTGTCCATCATTGTGACAATGACCTTCAATGCGCGGTTTGCCTCATCCCCATCCGTGATCACCGGTCCCAGCAGATGCGGTATCTCCTTATACGGTGTGAACTCCACCTTCTTCGGATCGACCAGCAACAGCTTGACCTCATCCGGTCTGGCGCGCATCAAAATGGAGGTGATAATGGAATTGACACAGACCGACTTTCCACTACCTGTCGCACCGGCAATCAATAAATGCGGCATGCGGTTCAATTCGCCATAGACACAGTTTCCCATCAAATCCTTACCAAGGGCAAACAGCATCTTACTCTGTGCAAGCTTATCCGGAATATTTTTCATCAGTTCTTTCATGCTGACGCTTGTTTTTTCTACATTCGGAATTTCGATACCGACTGCCGATTTTCCGGGAATCGGTGCCTCGATGCGAATATCCTTGGCAGCAAGTGCCATTTTGATATCATATTGAAGATTGCTGATTTTATTGACCCGGACACCGAGATCCGGCTTGACTTCAAATTTTGTAACAGCAGGCCCGATATGGGTAGCGACAAGAGTAGCCTTGACGCCAAACTGATCCAGAATTTCAATCAGCTGCCGTCCGGCATCGTTTGCCGCACTCACATTCGCTGTAGAACGGCTTTTTTTGCCGGCATCCTTCAACAGCGTTAAACGTGGCAGCTTATACTTGCTCCAATCCTCCTGAAAGCTGGAAACAAAGGTGTCCTCACCACCGATGGTATCCTCAATGATCCGCTTGTTTTCCACTTCCTTAAACGCCTGCTGATCGAGCACATCCGATTCCTCTTCCAGTGCATGCTTTTTATCCGCCAGAAATGCAGTGCTTCTTCCATCACTTTGCATATCAAAATCATCATCCACATCCAGAAACGACACCTGTCCGGGGCGCACACGCTCATCGATATTGATCTTGCCGAACATGCTTTTGGCTTCCTCCGGCTCCGCCTCCTGCTCTTTCTTCACCTTTTTCTCCTGCTGCTTGCGTTCCCTTCGGGCATTCCCCTTTGCCGCATGGTTCTTACGCATGGATACAAACGGCGCTGCCAGAGAAGCTGCACCTGTCTTCAGCTTTGCAACCCCAGACCCGCTCAGCAGCAGAATCAATGCCAGTATCAGCAGGGCGATGACAATGATCCATGTTCCCTTGTAATCAAAAAGAAACGTACATAAAGAAACCAGGAAGGCACCAATCAGGCCTCCCTTGGCTGCAATTTCCCCTCGAAAGATCAGCATGGAATCCTGCAGATAACGTGACAGGATATCCATCCCCTTCAGCGTTTCGTTCTGCGGAATGCTGGCGGCAATAATCCAGGCACACAACAGCACACCGATGCCGATCAGGTATTTCATCGGGACATCCCGTACGGATTTCTTCAGCATCATCATGACACAGAGCACGATGATCACACCATAGATTACCCCATACAGATTTCCAAACACATATTTGATAATGCTCGTCGTCAGTTCTCCGATAAAGCCAATCTGCAAACCTCCGATAATCGACAAGGTAATCAGGACAAGAGAATAAATGTAGACAAGGACTTCATTTTCTACCATCTGCTTCTGTTTCTGCGATTTTCTTGTTTTCGATTTCGCCATAAGCGCCTCCTATCCCCTTCTTTTATCGTCCTAAATATTGATTTCCAGAATAACTGGAAGCACCATCGGTCGTTTACCGGTTTCCTTTGAAAGATACTTGCTTATTTTCTCACGGGCCTCTCCACGCACAGTCAGATTGTCATAGCGTTTTTCCTTGACTGCTGTTTCAATGCATTTCTCCATGATATTGCCGACCTCCTTGATGATGTAATCCGCATCCTTCAGGTAGATCAGACCACGTGTCTGCACGTCCGGTCCGTTGATAACTTCCTTTGTCTTATGACTGACACCGACACCGATAATCATGACACCATCCGTGGACAGCACCTCACGATCCTTCAACACGACTCCGGTGACATCCCAGTTCTCTTTTCCGTCAATCAGCGTATCCTCCAGCTCGAGATGCTCTGCGACACTCTTTAAAATTTTCTCTTCAAATTTGGCAACCTGTCCGTTTTCCAGAATCAGGATACGGTCCGGAGAATAGCCCATCTTGCTTGCCAGATTGGCATTCACAAACAGGTGACGGTATTCTCCCTTGACCGGAATATAATATTTCGGCTGGAACAGATACAGCATCATCTTCAAATCCTCACTGCTTGGATGCATGGACAGCACCGTCTTGGAATCCAGCGTAAAAATTCTGCCGCCTTCTTTGTATATTTCATTTTCCATGCTGTTCGCATCCAGCTCCGTACCACTGACAATCGGTGATGCGACAATGATCGTATCCGTTTTGCGGAAGCTCACAAACTTATCCTCATGGTTGGCGATATTGGACATCGTACGGAACAGATTTTTTCCGTTACCAGTAATCAGAACAACAACATCCTCCATATCATCACGGAATTCCTTTTCCTTTACTTCCATTTCTCTAGGTACCTGATAATACTTCACCAGCTCCAGCTGATGGAGGAGCTCGCGCATCCCCTTATCATGGAAGAAAATCCTGCGGTTATACTTCTTTGCCAGCTCGATAATTTCGATAATGCGAAACAGGCTTTGCGAATATGACGAGATGAGGATACGGCTGTGACTCGCTTCAAAGATCGGCTCAATCAGATTGGTGATGCGATGCTTTGGTGCCGTATGCCCGATGCGGTCTGCGGATTGTGATTCCGAAAGCAGACAAAGCACACCGCGCTTTCCGATATCGCTCAGCTCATTCAGATCACACAGATATTCCTGCTGCAGCATATCGTAGTCTATGATGAACTCACCGGTATAAACGATATAGCCCTGATCCGTTGCGATAGCCAGTCCGAAATTATCCGGAAAGGCATGCGTCATTGGGAAGGTGCGAACCTTCACTCCGCCAATCGTCTGCTTGCTTGCACGTTTCATACGGTGAATCTTAACATTCTTAATGCCTTCCTTTTTCAGCATATCATGAATGATGTTTGCCGTCAGATTTCCAGTATACACCGGAACATTGATCTGCTTCAGCAGATATGGCAGGGCCGCTACGACATCATCATGCGCATGCGTGATAAAAATCCCTTTGACTCGGTCCTTGTTTTGAATCAGATAAGAGAAATCCGGTATGATGAATTCCACTCCCAGCTGATCCGATTCCGGATACTTCAATCCGGCTTCAATAATAAATATGGCTTCATTGACTTCGACAACGTACATGTTCTTTCCGTTTTCGTCAAGTCCGCCAAGCGCAAAAATGCGTACTTGATCCATAATCTAAATACCTCCGTTTTTTATTGTTATTATGATGATCGTATTTCTATGCAATAAGGAATATTGAACCCCATGATAAACTATTCCTATTATACCATTAGTTCCATGAAAAAAAACAAAAATATGCCCTTCTCATAAGAAAATTACGCCCATACGACCTATTTTATCATATTTTGACAAGAAAAAAAGTGATTTCTCACTTTTATATCTGTTCCCCGTCCAGTGAAAATGTTTTGCAGGCTGTGATTTTCACCGAAACGATATCCCCGCTCTGTGCAGTTGTCCGCTTGAAATTCACCAGCTTATTGGTTTCCGTATACCCGCTGAACACATCCGGATTCTTCTTGCTCGCGCCATCTACCAGCACCTTAACGACAGTTCCCAGATATGCCTCGTTCTTTTCTCGGGCATACAGGTTCCAGCGCTCATTCAGCTCCTGCAGACGACGCTGCTTAACCGTTAGCGCAACATTATCCGCCATGGATGCCGCCGGTGTTCCCTCTCTCGGTGAATAGATAAAGGTAAAGGCATTATCAAACCGGCATTCATCCACCAGTGACAACGTGTTTTGAAACTGTTCTTCTGTCTCATTCGGGAATCCGACAATGATATCCGTAGAGATTGCACAACATGGAATCCGCTCCTTAATCTTGTGGAATAACGTCAGATATTGTTCTCTGGTATAGCGTCTTCCCATGATTTTCAGGATATCGCTGTCCCCGCTCTGTACCGGCAGATGAATAAACGGCATGATGTTTTCATAGCGTGCAATCACATCTATCATTTCATCTGTAAAATCCCATGGATGACTCGTCGTGAAGCGGATGCGTTCAATCCCGATCTTTGCCGTTTCCTCCAGCAATCTTGCAAAGCCGCCTTCCATATGCAAATCCTTTCCATAGGAATTTACATTCTGACCAAGCAGCGTGATTTCCTTAAAGCCCTCCGCTTTCAGAATGCGAACCTCCTCCAGAATATCCTCCATCATACGGGAACGCTCCTTCCCCCTGGTATATGGCACAATGCAGTAGGTACAGAACTTATCGCACCCGTACATGATGTTTACCCATGCCTTGTGCTTGCCAAAGCGGCGAACCGGCAGATTTTCGATCACATCCCCCTCTTTGGAAAGCACCTCAACACTGCGTTTTCCATTCACCATGACGTCGTATAACAGCTCCGGAAGACGATGAATATTGTGCGTTCCAAATATCAGATTCACATGACGATATGTTTCCAGCAGCTTCGCGACAACGTCCTCCTCCTGTGCCATACAGCCGCACAGCCCAAACAGCAGATCCGGATTTTTACGCTTCAAACGCTTCAGGGAGCCGATTTCCCCCAGTACCTTGTCCTCTGCATTTTTCCGGATAGCACAGGTATTCATCAAAATCAAATCCGCATCCTCGGGATGCTCCACCGCAGTGAAATTCATCTCCTCCAGAATACCGGCCAGTGTTTCACTGTCTCGCTCATTTGCCTGACAGCCATACGTGCGCAGATAATATTTCTTTCCCTGTCCCAGCAATCGAATCTGCTCCGGTATCTGAAACAGCGATTTCTCAATGACAGCTTCCTTTGTAGTTCTTATCTGAGCGTCCTTCAGGTTTGGAAGCGCCCATCCCGGTTGTTTTTTCATATTCAAACTCCTATCTATCATAAACCATTTTCAATGGCTGACTTACTTAAAAAAACCAAGCTAATTGGCTTGGTTTACTGAGAGATTGCAGAAACTGGACAAGCGCTTACGCATGATCCACAGTCAATACAAGTTCCTTCATCACATACGGATTTACCCTCATCGTTCATGCTCAGAGCACCAACTGGGCAAACACCTACACATGCACCACAACCGATGCAAGTATCTACATCTACTTTAACTGCCATTGTTTATTCCTCCTTTACAACCTCCTCTATTATACCATATACCCGTCGCAGTGCAAGCTTTTCACTATGAAAAAGATGTGAATTTTTCTTCATCCTTCACAGTCAAATCCTATGCCAAAGGTAAGAAAAAAGCCGTGAAACTCACGGCTTTAACATTCTGTCTGTTCGGGACGAATCTGGATGCGTTCTATGTGAACTGCCTTTCTTATGGTTTCATCAATACGAACCACAGCCCCACACAGAATCCCCGGACCATCCGCTATTTTAAACTTCGTTTTCTCATCGGTTGTAAAGCGTGTCAGGATTTCCTGCACATCGCGTCCCAGCACACTGGTATACGCACCGCACATTCCCAAATCGGTGATTGCCGCTGTTCCATATACCAAACGCTCATCCGCCGTCTGAACATGCGTATGGGTTCCCACAACCGCCTGCACTCTTCCGGCAAACTGATAGGTAAAGGCGATTTTTTCACTGGTCGTTTCCGCATGCAGATCAACCAGATAAATATCCGCATCAATGTCATTCAGGATATCCTCCATGCAGAAGAACGGGGAATCCACAACATTGTTCATCCAGACCTCACCGCATAGATTGGTGATGGCAACGCGCATTCCGTTGACTCTTACGACAAGTGTATGCTGACCGTATTCCAACGGCTCCATATTCGCCGGGCGCACCATGCGGTCCGCTTCCTCGATGAACTGATAAACATCATTTTTCGAGAAGGTATGATTTCCCATGGTACATACGTCAATCCCCATAGCAAGGAGCTGATGATAAATCTTTCTGGTAATGCCCTTCCCATGTGCCGAATTTTCGGCATTGGCGACAACCAGATCAATCTCATATTGCTCCTTCAGCCGCGGCAGCTGCTCCCGCACACACTCTCTTCCAACAGAGCCGACAATATCTCCAAGAAACAGAATATTCATGTTATTTCGCCAGTTCGCAGGCTCTGGTTTCACGAATCACTGTCACCTTGATCTGTCCCGGATATGTAAGCTCCGCTTCGATCTTATCCTTGATATCACGTGCCAGCTTATGGCATCCCAGATCATCCATCTTCTCCGGTACAGCCATTACGCGAACCTCACGTCCTGCCTGAATCGCATAGGCACTGTCTACACCATCAAAGGATTTTGTGATTTTTTCAAGCTCCTCCAGACGGTTGATGTAATTCTGCAGGGCTTCATAGCGCGCACCCGGACGGGCTGCGGAAATCGTATCCGCTGCAATGACCAGATTGGAAATCAAGAACTGCGGTTCCACTTCCCCATGATGTGACTGGATGGCATTTAAGACAACCTCACGCTCTCCATGCTTTTTACAGAATTTGTAGCCCAGCTCAATATGACTGCCCTCGACTTCAAAGTCCAGTGCCTTTCCAATATCATGCAGA
Source organism: Clostridium sp. DFI.1.208 (assembly GCF_024463855.1). Taxonomy (NCBI): domain Bacteria; kingdom Bacillati; phylum Bacillota; class Clostridia; order Eubacteriales; family Clostridiaceae; genus Clostridium; species Clostridium sp. DFI.1.208. The sequence goes on from NZ_JANGCA010000001.1 coordinate 234,192, forward strand.
AGACCTGCACGCTTCGCCAGCTGCTGGTTCAAGCCCAGCTCTGCCGCCATCATTCCGGTAAGGTGAGCAACCTCCATACTGTGCTGCAGTGCATTTTGTCCATAAGAGAAACGATACTTCAAACGTCCGATCAGACGAATGATTTCACGATCGATTCTGCCGATTCCCAGCTTGAAGACAGTATCTTCACCGGTTTTCATGATATTGGTATCCATTTCCTTCTTGATTTTGTGTACAACCTCTTCAATGCGTCCAGGCTGAATACGTCCGTCCTTGATCAGATGCTCCAGAGCCAGTCTTGCGACCTCTCTGCGAATCGGATCAAAGCAGGAAACGGTAATCGTTTCCGGAGTATCATCAATGATCAGATCAACACCGGTTGCCTGTTCGATCGCCTTGATATTTCTTCCTTCACGTCCGATGATTCTGCCCTTCATTTCCTCACTTGGCAAGGATACGACAGATACGGTACGATCTACCGCCTCATCGGAGGAAATCCGCTGAATGCTGAGAGCAACGATATTGCGTGCCTTCTCATCCGCAATGGACTTCGCTTCCTCTTCCTTTTCTTTGATATACGCCATCGTTTCTTTTTCCATACGCTTTTCTGTGATGGCCATCAATTCTTCTCTTGCTTCGGCAGTCGTCAAAGAAGCAACACGCTCCAGTTCTTCTACCTGCACATCAATTTTTTCCTGTAATTCTTTATCTTTTTTATCTAGCATTGCCATTTTGTCAGCTAACTGCGCACTCTTCACATCGATCTGCTTTTCTTTGCTGGTCAATGTTTCATCACGGAAATTCAGGTTGTCTTCTCTGCGCAGCAGTTTGTTTTCCATATCGGTCACTTCCTGCTTGCGTTCCTTAATTTCCTTCTCAGCCGCAATCTTTAATTCATGAGCTTGTGTACGACCATCCAGCACTGCCTGTTTTACCATGGAATCGGCTTTTGTTTCCGCTTCCTTCAACAGCATGGATGCCTTTTGCTGATCTTTATTTAAACCCGCCTTGGAGATAATCACCATGATTACCACACCAATGACAAGACCTGTCAACACAGACAAAAAGATGATAAGTGGATTATCCATACCACAATTCCTCCATTCGTCTTTCTCAGAGAGTTTTCTCTCTGTATTATATTGTACATAATTTTCACATTTTTCTCAACAAAAAAGCGCACTTTTCACAAAAATGCGTGAATTTATGTAAGTGTTTCCATATTTACATAAAAAGAAGAAGCCTATGCTTCCTCCTTTTTCTCCTCACCTGCTTCCGCTTTCTGCGGTGCGGTTTTCTCTCGCAGCTTTGCACCGAGCTCCTCCATCAGTGCAGGATTGCTCTTAATAAAGGTCTTGGCAGCTTCCTTGCCCTGTCCGATTTTCTCGCCGTTATAGGAGAACCATGCTCCGCTTTTCATAACGATATCGTGATCCACACAAAGATCCAGCAGCTCTGCCACATAGGAGATTCCCTCCCCATACATGATTTCAATCTGCGCAACCTTAAACGGAGGTGCAACCTTATTCTTTACAACCTTGACGTTCACTTTATTCCCGATGATATCCGTACCGTTCTTGATAGCCTCACTGCGTCGAATATCCAGACGTACAGAGGAGTAGAATTTCAGTGCTCTTCCCCCCGGTGTCGTTTCCGGATTTCCAAACATGATACCGACCTTTTCTCGCAGCTGATTTATAAAGATTGCCGTACATTCACTGCGGTTCATAATACCGCTCAGCTTCCGCATGGCCTTGGACATCATACGAGCCTGCAGGCCGACATTCGCATCCCCCATCTCACCGTCCAGCTCCGCCTGCGGTACCAGCGCCGCAACGGAATCGACAACAACCAGATCGATTGCCCCGCTCTTGATCAGCATTTCTGTTATATCCAGCGCCTGCTCTCCGCTATCCGGCTGGGAAAGAATCAAATCATCGATATTGACTCCCAGATTCTTGGCGTAGGTAGGATCAATGGCATTTTCCGCATCGATAAAGGCTGCGCGTCCGCCCTTTTTCTGTACCTCTGCAATGGCATGCAGAGCCAGTGTTGTCTTACCGCTTGACTCCGGACCATAAATTTCCACGATTCGCCCCTTCGGGTATCCGCCGATTCCCAATGCCTCATCCACCTTGATGGATCCGGAGGATATTGCATCAATCTCCACAGAAGCACGATCTCCAAGCTTCATAATGGAGCCTTTTCCAAACTGTTTTTCAATCTGCTTTAATGTATCATCCAGCAAATCCTTTTTCTTTGCGTCCTTATCCTGGGACTTTTTCTCTTTTTCCATTCGTCTCTCCTTTTATTCGTCTATTTTCAGGGACTCAGTAGCATCCAGAAAGCGAATGACCTGCTTCCCCATTTCCTCTACAATTGTTTTTCTCAATGCGTTGCGTTCCATCGCAAGATGAAATTCATAGACCTCACAGCGATGCTGATCTGCAATCGCACAATAAACCAGACCGGCAGGCTTTCCCTCCATGGCATCCGGCCCCGCATTACCGGTAAAGGATACGCACAGATCGACATCCAGCAGCACTCTCGCCTTTTCTGCCATCTCTTTTGCACAGGGAGCACTGACGACCCCGTATTCCCTTACAATTTCTTCACGCACGTGCACGACGTTGACCTTGCATTCTGTCCAGTATGTGACAATACCGCCTTTTAAAACAGCAGAAGCACCACTGACTTCTGCTATTGAACTTGCGAACAGACCAGCCGTCAGACTCTCACAGCTGCCAATGGTCAGCTTGTCCTTTTTCAGGCGTTCGATCAATGCTTTCATATTTACATCGTCTCCATGACGATATCCTTCAGCTTCAGGAAATACTGCACGCCGCTTGCCGCAGACACCGCCACTGCCGCATAAAACAGAATATCGGCAACAGGAAGTGATACAAACGCAAATGGCAGGTTGTTCAACAGCAGAAAGATGATGGCAAACATCTGCAGCACTGTTTTCGCCTTACCCATCATACCGGCAGCTACCACCTTGCCCTTAGCACTGGCATTCATGCGCAGTCCATCCACAATCATATCCCGCCATATCATGATCAGCACAAATACCGCAGGCACCACACCGTCCACCGCAAACAGGATGAACATCGTATTCACCAGCAGCTTATCCGCAATCGGATCAATAAACTTCCCAAAGGAGGTAATCAGATTGTGCTTTCTTGCGATATGTCCGTCCAAATAGTCGGTAAAGCTTGCTATCGCAAACAAAACCAGCACAAGCAGCGCCGTCATGCTGACGGCAATATGCGCGCCGTTCACATCAGCACCGAAGGCTTCCGGTAAATCTGTAAACAGATAGATGCAGGCGATAATCGGAACCAGTAGGATGCGAAACATCGACAGCTTATTTGGAAGATTCATTGCTGTCACCCACAATCTCAAACACTATTGTAACTGTTTCACTAGAATTCACAATGGAATCATCCAGCTTTACATTCTTGTCATTGATCTTTAACTGTGTATTATACATGTAGCCGACATAAAGCTCCAGCTTCATACCCTTTTTCACTTTAATATTTCCTTTGGCTGTGGAATTATATTCATAAATCTGAGCTTTGGGGTCCTTAAGGACATCCCCATCAACGCTGGCACTGAATCCGGAGGAGCTTCCTGCAAAGGTAACTTCAAATTTCAGCTCATCCCCGTCCTTCAGATTTTCAATGGTGTAATGTGTAGCATCGGTTTTGGAAATACTGATTTCCTTTTCCTCTTCCTTCTGCTGCTCCTCTTCCTTATCTTTTTCGTCGCTGCTTGGATACTTGTTTGTACCGTTTTCCGTCTGCTCCGGTGCAGTCGGCTGTGCATTATTCGCCGTTTTTCCCTTTCCGGCATCCGATTTCAGAAATACAACAAACGCAAACATAATAACGATTGCCACGACTGCCACAATGGCAATCAGGGATACCAGGGACATATCCGGCTTGCGAAACCGTCGCTTCTGCCGCGTTTTGACATTCGCTGTGGAAACCTTGCTCAGCTTTTCCGACTTCGCGATATTCTTCTCAATTTCCTCGTGATTGATCTGCGCCGACGTAGTAAAGGTCATCGTATAATCATTAACGTCCTTCCGCAGTTCATCCTTGATGTCCTCAAAATCCAGTCCCAGTACATCGCAATAGGATTTCACAAAGAAGCGCAGATAAGACAGATCATCATGAAAAAAGCCGATGTCTCCTTCCTCCAGCGCTTTTATATGTTTCTGAGTCAGGCGTGTCTGATCGCTCACTTCTTCGATGGTCAGCCCCAGCTCTAATCTTTTCTCTTTTAACAGTCTACCGATTTCTTCCATAGAGCACCTCTTTATTTATCTTAACTTGTCACATATCAGTATGAACAGATTTTATAATCTCTATTATTATATCAGTCAAATTCTTTTATGTAAATGAAACGTTCACAAAATTCGTCTTTCACTTTTTTATCCCATAAATCCCTCATTTTCATACCGGAATGCAGCTAACAGCTGGAGTGAACCGGATGTCATCCGCCTTCGCTCCCCTCTCGCTTACCAAGGCTTCTGTAAGCCGGCTTTCTCTGCATGGAAAGAAATGAAAAAGCGAAGGACGCGCCTTCGCTGATTGCTTCCACTGCATAAGCCATGTTCTGTACTTTCTTACGAAAGTGGCAGCCATTTATCTACGTGTTTCCACGTTCCGATCACTGGCTTCGTTTTGCCGTGATTAGATTCCCCTACCAAATTTGGGTTTCTCGCTTGCGGGGTTTACCCGTTCCATCTTTCCGGTTTCCCGAAAAGCTCGTCTCTGTGGCACTTTTAAAGGAGTCCGCCATAGCTTTCACCACAGGCCTTCTCCAGCCGTCAGCTTACGCTGCCTGGATTTATCGTTTCATCCAGCACAAACACTACATTCATCACAGAATGTGCGAGCATGGACTTTCCTCTGACCGTACGGGCCAGCGACTGCCGCAGAAGAAGCAGTTTATTTTTTACTGGCAAACACCGCGTTTTCCAGACGGGTCAGACGCTTCAGAATGTCCACATTGCCGTTTGTAGCAGTGCTTTCCTCCTGAACAGCTCCCTGTTTCCCTTCGAGCTCGATGATTTTCGCCTTCATGGCAGCAACCTGCTTTTCATATTCCTGCAGACGCTCCCCCAGATTCTCAATCATGGCATCGTATTCCTGATAATCATTGATGACAAGATCCAGAAACTCATCCACTTCTACGGATGAATATCCCTTGAAATCTATATTAAACTGTTTATTCAATACATCTTCCACTTTTAGCTTGAATCTTTTTTCCATGAATTTCACCTTCCACTTACATAGTTTCTCAGAATTTCCAGAAAAAAGCAAGGGAAAATTGCACAAACGCACACTTTCCTACGTTTCGACAAACCTGTATATTATTATAAGGTTGCTGCAGGCACACTATGGAAACATGGGACGATGGGATTTCTATGTGAAAATTCAAACGATTTTCTTAAAGCGGTGGAAATCGTTTGTAAAATTGTTTATAGTAGATTATGATATAGGATGTGCAAATGACACAATCATAACTTTAAATATCAGACACACCGATCGTGTGCATTCGATACGACAAGGAGGAAACATCATATGGATAAAAAGCAACAGCCAAAGGCAGGCCGCAAGAAGTCAAGCCAGGGTGGTGGAAGGATATTCCGCAGCATCGTCATCGTTTTTCTGGCACTGGTACTGGTCGGAGGGGTTTCCGTATTCTTCATGCTGAGCACGATTGTCGGCTCTGTGGATACGGATGATCTGGCGGATAAAATCGTCAATCGCGAGCCATCGACATTTTATGCGGCAGACGGCACGAAAATTTATGAATGGGGCGGTGTCAGCCGGGAAAATGTCACCTATAAGCAAATTCCCCAGTCAACGATCGATGCCTTTCTGGCAATCGAGGATTCCCGTTATTTTTCCCATAACGGATTCGACCTTCCCCGCTTTATTTCCAGTGCTTTATTCAATGTAAAGTCCGGAAGCTTTGCGCAGGGTGGTTCCACCCTGACCATGCAGACCATCGACAATTTCATCATGAAGCCGGAGGAGGAAAAGGCCGAAAAAGAAGGCAAGGCGTACTCTTCTCTGGAAAAGGTTAATCGTAAGGTACAGGAAATTTACATGAGTATGAGTCTGGAAAAGGACCTGTCCAAGGAAGAAATCATCACGAAGTATCTGAATGAAATCAATTTCGGCGACAGTGCCCGCGGTATTCAAAAGGGTGCGGAGTATTATTTCGGCAAGAACGTAGAGGAATTAAATCTGGCGGAGAGTGCTTTTCTGGCCGGTGTCATCAATGCCCCGAACAGCTATAACCCATACCGCGGCTATGATAAGAGCACCGGTGATAATTTTTATCAGTATGCGAGCGAGCGTAGAGATGAAACCCTGAATCTGATGCTGAAGCACGGCTATATTACAGAAACGGAATACAAGCTGGCAAAAAGCACCAAGCTGGCATTTCAGCTGACCGGAGAAAAGAAGAAATCATCCGCCGGCTCCGATAAATATTACGATTATGTCTATGAGGCTGCGAAGGAGGTACAGGCACTTACCGGAGAGGATCCTGCCCTTGTTCCAATGAAAATTTATACCTCACTGAATATCAATGCGCAGGATCAGGCAAATGAATTGTCCAGTGGAAAGTCTGTCGAATTTTTCTCGGACAGCAATTTCCAAATCGGATTTACCGTATTAAACAATCAGACCGGAGAAATTGTTGCCGTTTCCGGCGGACGAAGTGACGTGGAATCCAAGACCTATTTGAATCGGTATACAGAACCGAAGAGTGTCGGCTCCACAATCAAGCCCTTACTGGATTATGCACCAACCTTCGACAAGCTGGGATGGGCTACCTCCCGTGTCATGGAGGATAAGCCGTTGAATATCACGGGATGGTCCGTACAGAACTCCGATGGCAATTTCTATGGAAAGGTCAGTTTAGAGCGTGCCGTATCCAAATCCCTGAACACGATAGCTGTACAATCCCTGCAGGCTCTTTTGGAGAGTGAAGGACAGGATGCGATGATACAGTATTTAAAGAATTTAGGTTTCAGTGATAAGGTTGCCGATGCCTTCAGTCTTCAGTATTCCATCGGTGGTTCGGAAATGAAGGGCTCCACAACACAAATGGCAGCTGCCTATGCAGCGCTGGCTAATGGCGGCTATTATATTGAGCCGCACATGGTTACAAAGGTGGAATATAAGGATGAATCCAGAACCTTCGACAACAAGCCAAAGAAAACGCGCGTCATGTCGGAGCAGGCAGCTTATATGATGAGTGATCTGCTGTACAAGGCAGTAAACGGTAAAACAAAGGGAGAAAACCTGATGGGTTCCCTGGGCTTTGGCGCCTACCCTGTCTATGGTAAGACAGGTACCAGTGACTGGGCTGACTTGGGTGTGGCATATGGTATTCCCGTTCTTGCAATGAAGGATGAATGGATGATAAATTATACGAGCGAATATACAATCGCGACCTGGTCAGGTTTTGACGCCGCAAAGGAAGGCGCATATTTCACGATGGATATGATCAACGCCAATATCCCCGGCTGGATCAACAAATCCATGCTGGATACCATCAGCTCCAACGCTGTACGTATTCAGCAGCCGGATGGCATCAGCTCCTATGGTGGTGGTCTGATCAAGACAGAATGGCTCTCCTCCGCAGCTAAGAACAACCCGATGACGGAACAAAATGCAAACATCACTCACAGCAAGCTGGAAGCGGCAATATCCAGCGCTGCAGGCATGAATGCCGATGATTATACGGCAGAAAGCTATGCCAAGCTGAAGGAAGCTCTGGATGCCGCACGAAAAGTGATGGCGAACTCTGCGGCAACGCAGGAGGAAATCGATGCGGCACGAAGTGCATTGGAAGCCGCCATGCAGGGACTTGTGAAGAAAGAGGAAACACCGAAAACGGACACCTCGGCATTAAGCTCGGCCCTGAACAGTGCACAGGGCTATGTGGATACCACCAAATATCAAAGCGATAAGGTTGCGGCTTTGCAAAGTGCGATCAGCAGCGGAAACAGTGTGCTCGCAAATAAGGACAGCACACAGGAACAGATTGATGCGGCAGCTGCTGCCATCAACACGGCTGTACAGAACTGTATCAGCTCCCCTGTGCAAACCACACCGCCGGCAGATACCGGAGGCGATACGAACAACGGCAACGGAACAACACCGGCTCCGGACAATTCGCAAAACACGCAGAACAACCAAAATAACCAGAATAATCAAACACCAGCACCATAAAGCAGGACAGGATCAATTTATGATCCTGTCTTTTATTCTTCACCTTTATAAAAGTAAAATTTTCCAACAACATTGCCCTCAAAAGTAGAAATAAGAAGGAAATTTGTATATAATAGAAAAAGGTGATAAATGTGATAGGATATCCAAATAGAAAAGCGATGCCGACACCAGCTGTTAAAGCCCAGGATAACCACATGGGACGAGGGATGTCATTGGAGAATGATTTGAATGATTCCAATGCATATTACTGCAGCTGTGATCGTGCATTGATACATAAGAAGCCGACACCGATACAGGTTGTCAAGGTCGATTACCCTGAGCGCAGTGCCGCCAAAATTACGGAAGCCTATTATAAAACACCAAGTACAACAGATTACAACGGTATCTATCGTGGAAGAGCAATCGATTTTGAAGCCAAGGAAACAAGACAGAAAACCTCGTTCCCCTTCAAAAGCATACATCCGCATCAGATTGAGCATTTAAAAAAGGTGATACAGCATGGAGGAATCGGTTTTTTCATTATCCGTTTTACCTGCTTTGAAGAAACCTATCTGATTGATGCCGCTATACTGATTGACATGTACTATGAGGGAGAACGCAAATCAATATCTTACATGAAAGTGAAGGAAGTAGGTTCCCTTATCCGTATGGGTCTGACACCGAGATTATGTTATCTTGATAACGTCGATGCCCTGTACTTCAAGGAGGAAAAATCATATGGAACAAAATCCAAACGAGGAAACGGTTGATGTGAATGCATCACCGCAGCAACCAGAAGCAAAGGACACCTTAGAAACAACAGATGACATGGATTCACAGGCTTCCGTGAAAACGGAGGGTTCCACGGAAGCTGATACAGTAGCTTCACAGGATAAAGAAGCTATAAAGGAAGCCATACCGGAAGATACAGCATTGGAAGCCGAACCTGCACAGGATACAGAAAAAGCGGATGCCGAGGCTGATACGGAAGCTGGCGCCACAGAAAATACTGCGGAAGAAGAAAAGACAGAAACCGCGGATACCCTGCGCGAGGAGTCAGTCGCAACCGCAGTATCCGATGCTGCAGCTGCAAAGACAGAAGCTGGTGCAGAAGGGACGCCGTCTGCTTATGACACCGAGGAAATCACAGCCGCAGATACACCCATTTCTGAGAAAGCTACACCTGCAGAAGGCACTTCCGAAGGGAGTCTGGAAGACGCCGTTTCAGAAGCTGAGGCTTCCGCAGAGCAAACTGTGCAGGAGCCTGCTTTGGCAGAAGCTGTTGATTCAGACAGTCGGAATGAGGAAGCTATCCCTGCAGAAGATACTTCCGAAGAGCGTCCAGAAGACACCGCTTTGGAAGCTGAGACCTCAGCAGAGCAAGCTGAGCAGGAGCCTGTTTCACTAGAAGCCGTTGAAACGGACAACCGAAATGAGGACGCACCTGTCAGTGAGGAAGCTGTTGTAGCTGGCTCTGCCAATCGAAAAAAGAAGCCTAAGAAAGACAAAGGTAAGCTAAGCAGAGGGCGTAAAATCGTCAATGGCATTATCATCGCGTTTCTGACAGTTACCTTGCTTGGCAGCGGGACAGGTGCTTATCTGCTTTACCATATCGCACATAAGGCTGATCCGGATGGCATGGTAGAAAAGATGAAAAGTGATGAGCCGTCTGTATTCTATGCAAGTGACGGTAAGACAATCATCGGAGAGCTGGGAGAAGAAAGCCGTGAAAACATCACCTATGAACAGGTTCCGCAATCTACAATAGATGCCTTTCTGGCGATTGAGGATTCCCGTTTTTATTCTCATAACGGCTTTGACCTTCCCCGCTTTATCTCCAGTGCATTCAATAATATGAAATCTGGAGATCTTTCGCAGGGAGGCTCTACGCTGACCATGCAGACGGTTGACAATTTCATCATGAAGCCGGTGGAAGATAAGATGCAGCAGGAAGGAAAATATTTCAGCACCAAGGAAAAAATCGAACGCAAAATTCAGGAAATTTATCTGAGCATGTGTCTGGACGATGAATTGAGCAAGGAAGATATCATGACCAGATATCTGAATCAGATCAACTTCGGTCAGCATACCCGTGGAATCCAAAAAGGTGCACAATATTACTTTGGCAAAAATGTAGAGGATCTGAACCTGTCGGAAAGTGCTTTCCTCGCCGGTGTTATCAATGCACCAAACAGCAACAATCCCTACAACGGCATCATCGACGGTGACAATTACTATCAGCAGGCTATGAAGCGGCGGGATGAAACGCTGTATCAAATGCTGAATCACGGCTACATAACAAAGACCGAATACAAGCTGGCAAAAGCAACAAAGCTGGCGTTCCAGATTGCTGGAGAGCCGGATGCTGCTGAGCTGGATCCCTATAAGGACTACGTGCGTGCTGCAGCGGATGAAATTATCGATAAATACGGGGTCGATCCGGCTACAACGCCAATGAAGGTATACACCGCATTGGACATCAATGCACAAAAAGCCGCAAACAAGGCATCCAGCGGAAAAGTTGTCGGCTTGACCGATAACAAGTATTATCAAATCGGCTTTACTGTCCTGAATAACAAAAACGGTGAAGTCATCGCGGTGAGTGCAGGCAGAACCGACATCAAATCCGCAGACGGTCAGGTGCATTTCCGATTCCGTGAGCCGCATCAGCCTGGTTCCAGTATTAAACCGATTTTTGATTATGCTCCATCCTTTGATAAGATTGGCTACTGTACCTCCCGTGTATTTGTGGACAAGGCGATCAGCTTCGGTAACTGGAATGTTGTAAATGCATATGGAACATACAATGGTAAAGTATCCATGGAGCGTGCGATTGCACAGTCCCTGAACACCCCTGCTGTACAAACCTTTGACGCCCTGTTAAATCGCGTTGGCTATGATGAAATGATCAGCTATGCCAAGAAAATGGGCTTTGATCCAAATGTCGCAAAAAATATGGATATTCAGTATTCCATAGGCGCTTCCGGTATGATGGCCTCCCCGACCGAAATGGCAGCGGCTTATGCGACACTAGCGAATGGCGGCACCTATAATGAGGCGCACCTGGTACGGAAAATCGTATACAAGAACGAAGATAAAACCATCAAGGCCAAGGTTCAAACACATCAGCCGCTATCTCCACAGGCTGCCTACATGACCAGCGATTTGCTTTATCGGGCAATCTTTGGGAAAGATAGTGGAATGAATTTAATGAGTCAATTAGGCTTTGGTGCCTATCCGGTATATGGAAAGACCGGAACGAGTGACTGGGCGGATGATGCCTGGAAGTATGGCGGTCCTATGAAGGATGAATGGATGATCAATTACACAAGCGAATACACCATCGCTACGTGGAGCGGCTTTGACAGCGGGATCGAAGGCAAGCCTACATATATCAGCGAGGATATTCTGAATGCCAATATTCCGGGCTGGATCAACAAATATATGCTGGACAGCATCGCAACCGGAAATGAGCATATGATATCCAGTCCAGGCGGCATTAGCAGCTATGGCGGCGGGATGATCAAATCTGAATGGCTGGCAAGTGCCAAGCAGAACAATCCATTAACAATAGCAAACTCCAAAACAAACAATAAGGCATTGAAATCTGCAGTAAGCTCTGCCAAGGGTATGAAATCCTCCGATTATACGGCGGAAACCTACAGCAAGCTGCAGGCGGCAATTGCAGCTGCAGAAAAAATTCTAAAGGATGATATGGCTCCACAGGAGGATATTGATAAAGCGAAGGCGGATTTGCAGGCGGCAATGAACGCTCTGGTATCCAGCGCAAATAAGAGCAACCTGAATGCTGCCCTTACAAAGGCTGCAGGCATCAATACCTCTCTGTATACACCAGAGAGCATCAACGCATTAAACGCAGCCGTAAACAGCGCAAAATCTGTATATGACAATAAAAAATCCACACAGGCGCAAATTGATGCACAAACCTCTGCCGTGAACAATGCCATCAACACGCTGGTACAGAAGCCGGTGATCAGCCGGGATGCATTAAATGAAGCTATCAACAAAGGAAATGCCATTAACCGCAACTCCTATACGGTAGAAAGTATTCTGAGCTTTGAAAGTATCTTGAACACCGCAAAAACGGTATATGGTGATGCAAATGCCACACAGGCACAAATCGATGAACAGACAGCGAAGGTAAACGCTGCTCTGACAGAGGTTTTAAAGCCTGCACAATAAAAATCAGGAAAGGATGATTCTCCCTTGCATCATCCTTTTTTTCATCCTTTCGCATACAAGCATGCGTACTACGTACCTCATACCCTCTTTGCATAAAGATATACCGTACAGCGATGCTCTAGAATTTTTTGCAGCTCGTTAACCTGCCTACAAAGATTGCAGCAGGCAATTCGATATTCATATTGAATTGAGCTTCGATCTGTATAAACAAAAAAAACGACCCGCTATGGATCGTTTTATGCCTTTTTGGAGGCTCGATATGCTTCCAGCTTATCCTTTTTACAAAACTCCTTAAACGGACATTCCTCACATTTCGGATTTCGTGCCGTACAGAAGTATCGTCCGAAGAAGATGAAGAGATGATGCGCCCGGTTCCAGCGTTCCCGCTTCAGCTTACGCTTTAGCTTCTGTTCTACGACCTCCACACTATCCTGCACCTTAGCAAGCCCCAGTCGCTTGGAAATGCGCTCTACATGCGTATCCACCGCGATACTCGGAATATCAAAGCAGACACTGCGAACGACATTGGCGGTCTTACGGCCAACACCTGCCAGCGAGGTCAGCTCCTTCATGCTTTCCGGCACTACCCCGTCAAAGGATTCCAGCAGCGACCTGCTGAGGTTTTGAATGGAACGCGCCTTGTTGCGGTACAAACCGATTCTGCGAATCTTATCCTCAATATCGTGTATGTCTGCTTCCGCCATCGCCTGCGGCGTACTGAAGGCTTCAAACAATGCAGGCGTTACTTTATTCACTGCCGCATCCGTCGTCTGCGCTGACAGAACAACAGCTACCAGCAATTCAAAAGCGTTTCTATGCTCCAGCTCACAATGGGCATCCGGAAACATTTCTTCCAGAATATCCAGAATTTCATCCGTTGTCATCAGCGCTCTCCCCCTTCGTATTTCTCCGCTGTCATACCGCGGTTTTTCCATTCCACCAGAATACGCTCTATGTAATCAAAGCTTTTATGATCGTAGGTCAGCGCTTCCCGCAGCGCATAGCAGATCAGCTTCTGCTCATAGTCTTTAAGCCAGTCAGCCATACGCTGCAGCTCCATCTGTGACAGCGGTCTGCCGAACTCCGATTCAAACAGATCGAATAAAGACTGATCAAACGCCAGACTTTTTTCACTGTTATCCGCAAATACACCATCGATATTAAACAGGATTTTCCCATTTTGGAACTGCAGAGCCAGATAGCCCTTGGCACTTAAATGAGAAAGGATATCATCAATTTCATCGGAATCCTTTTTCAGCTTATCTGCCAGTATACCATGTGTGATTGGAATCTGATGCTCATTCATAAAATCGATCATTAAAACCACCATGGTTTCCTCAATGGTAAGACTCAGCTCCTTCAAATGATCCAAAATCCAGTCTCTGCGGTTGATACAACGCTCATTCCACCACTTTTCCATATTATGCTTCTCCCTTTTTCAGATAATACACTTCCTTCAGACTATCATAATCCAGCAGAATCTCTCCGGCAGAGCATTCCACAACATACACCGGATTATCATATCCATACCCCAGTGCAACCTGTATTTCCTTTGCGCCATAGCGCTTCTGCACTTCCTGCCTTACCTTTTCCGTCTGCTCTGTATCCTTTTTTCTGGATACGATTGCCTTGCCTTTATCATTAAACCAGACATAATTGTCCGCATCCTCCCCCACATAGGTGATGTAATAGAAGGCATCACGCCGCAGGTTTTTTATTTCCTTATACGTATCCCGGATGGCACTCATCTGTTCATTAATTTTCTCTTCATATTTACGGGATGGTCCGCTGATAAAGATCGAGGATTCCACAAGCAGTACAATCGCCAGTACAGCAAGCAGTCCGATACTGATTGCCAGCGATTTACCATTGATTTTCATTTCGTACCTCCTGTTCACTTCTGTCTTTTATTATACACAATTTCAGAGGATTTGTCTTGAAAAACCCTCTCAGTTTCCCAAAACAGCTGCTTTTCCCGCCGACCTTATCATTATACCAGAATTCGCTATCCCTGCCCATGTGCCGGATAAAATTGTAAGAAAAAAGACGGGTTTTTCCGTCTTATGCCATGCGCTTCATCAGCTCCCTGCAAAAGCTTGCACTGCGTGAGGAGGCATGCTTTACATAGGTCATGAAATCCATGTGGGAATCCTTTTGATGGGCAACATCGGAAAGTGAGCGCAGTACAACAAAGGGAATGTGATAGTGCGCACACACCTGTGCAATCGCACCGGCTTCCATCTCCGCACAAATCGCTTCCGGAAACAGCTCGTTCAGCCGCTGCAGCTGCGCTTCCTGTGCAATGAACTGATCTCCGCTTGCCACCAAACCGCGATGCACCACTACTCCCAGCTGCTTTAAGGCCTGTTCACAGATATCTCCAAGGTCTTGATCCGCTTCAAAATACAGACCGATTCCCTCTGCTCCATCCACAGGACTCGTATCATAATCATGCTGAACGACCTGTGTACTGATAACGGCATCCAGAATGCTCTGCTGCGGCATCAGACCCCCGGCTGTCCCGATATTGACGATACAATCAATCGAAAAATGCTCCAGCAGAATCGTCGTTGCCATACTGGCATTTCCTTTGCCGACACCGCTTTTCATCACAAGCAGCTCCTTGCCGGCCAGTGTTCCCTTATCAAAGTCGATACCGCTTTGAATCAGATGCTCATGATTTTCCATAATGGATACGATCGCATCCACTTCCTTATCCATTGCTGCGATAACTGCTATCATTGTGTACCTCCTGCTTTCGTGCAGATATAAAACTGCTTTTCTCCCTCACAGATTCCCGCCTGTGTGAAATCCGTATAAACCTCCACCTGAAAGCCGGCGTTTTTTAATTCCGCAAGAATCCAGGCGGGCTCATAAACTCTTTGCTCATGCTGTTCCAGTGTCACACGGCCTTCGCTGTCATAAAAAGCAAAGTTCTGATAAATTCGGTCATCCTCACTGGTGATGGTCCACTGGTATTCCAGATTCTTAACATGACCTGCTTCATTGTATTCCTCTGCAAATTCCTCCAGACGATCCATGGAGTGCATATCCACAAGAAAAACACCGTGATCGCGCAGATGCTGATAGGCGCCCTGAAATAACGCACGCACCTGCTCGTCCTTTAATAGATAATTGAAGCTGTCGCACAGACAAAGGATACCATCATAGCTTTTATCCATATGCAGATCACACATGTCCATGACACTCCATGTCACCTGTTCACTGCCGCGCTTCTTTTTTGCTTCCTCGATCATGGCAGCAGAAAGATCACTCGCAGCAACGTGATAGCCCTCCTGTGCCAGAGCGATGGTAATTTCTCCGCTCCCGCAGGCCAGCTCCAGCAGCTCTGTTCCCTTGATATGCGCCTTGATCAGCTCCACCCAGCAGGCAGTCGCCTCATCATCCTTTACCAGCGCATCATAGACATGTGCCAGAAGCTCATACATCATAATGAAAAGTCCTCATGCGGCAGATCGGCATACAGCTTCTCCAGCTGGAAATGGTCACGCTCCTCATTCATGAATACATGAACGACGATACTGTTTAAATCGACCAGCACCCAGCGAGATTCACTGTTTCCTTCCATCGCACGAATCTCGTAGCCGTTTTCACGAACCCGATCCTTGATATTATCGGCAATCGCATGTGTCTGCCGTACACTTGGCGCACTGCAGATGACAACGTGATCAATGAAGGGATTCAGCTCGCGAAAATCATACAGCAGTGGGCGTTCCCCCTTCTTTTCATCGACTGCCTTTTGTACAATGCTCAATAATTCATCCATATAGTAGCTCCTTACCTTATTTCAATGTGCCTTCTTTTTTTAAATAAGCCTCCTGCTGCTGTTTCACAACACGATAGCCCTCCCGCAGGCTTTTCCTGCTGATTTCAATTTCCCTGCTGGAATCATAGCCGCGCGATGGGTCCAGCTTGTCTGCGATAAACAGAATACGATCATAATCCGTTCGGTTTCTTCCCTTCACATGATGATAGATCGCCTGCAGAATCCGCCGGTCACGAATATGAAAAACCTTATTCACATAATCCGCTCCGATATAGCCATGCCATATAGCGGCCGCTTCCTCCAGGTGATCCGGCATATGTGCATGCATCCATGCCTTCGCCTTTTCGTATGGAAGCTGCTTGCATACATCGTGTGCAATTCCCATAATATAGGCAGCCTTAGCATCCAGACCATGAGCCTGCGCCAGTTCGACACACAGCTGTGCAACCGATTGACTGTGAAGATAGCGGTGTTCATTCATCTGCTCCTTCACCATGCTTTCCAGATACAGCGCATGTGCCCCCATAAATGCACGGACAGCTTCCGGCACCTGATACAGCTTATGTCCCTTACGGATTTCGCTGCTGGATACCGGAATCAGCTGCATGACGACACGCTGAAGACCAGCGGGCAGCGCTTCAGCATGCTGCTCTCTTGAAAACACATAAAAGGGCAGCAGTTTCTTCAACTCCTCGCTGTCTTTCCATCGGTCGAACTGCCTTGCCTGATCATCCCCGATCAGCCAGCAGAAGGAATGCATTGGATAGCGCTTTTTCAGCTCCTTCACCGTACGTATGGTATAGGAGATACCCTTTAGCTCATGCTCCAGCGTACACAGCTTCATATGACGATATGGCTTGATTGCAAGAGCTACCATAGCCGCCCGCTTTGAAAAGGAGGCAGCCTGCTCCTGCTTTAACGGCGTTGCTGCACTCGGCATAAACCATACCTCATCCACGTGTAGCTGCTTTAATGCCTGCTTTGCAATCTGCAGATGTCCGTTATGTATCGGATCAAAGGCTCCGCCCAGTACCGCGATCCGCATATCCTATAACCCCAGCTTGTTTTTCT
Organism: Clostridium sp. DFI.1.208; assembly: GCF_024463855.1. Lineage (NCBI taxonomy): Bacteria > Bacillati > Bacillota > Clostridia > Eubacteriales > Clostridiaceae > Clostridium > Clostridium sp. DFI.1.208. The sequence goes on from NZ_JANGCA010000001.1 coordinate 251,493, forward strand.
TGCTTCGCCGATACAGCGTAAAGGTACGTCCGATCACCTGTACCACCTCGCTGTGTGTTGCCGCACTGATGGTAACGGCAGCCTCGTTAGCCGTTATCGCACAGGTCTTTAAAAGAGACACCTTGACCAGCTCATGCGCTTCCAGAGAATCGGATATCGTCTTGATCAGATTTTCACTGACAGCATCCTTCCCCATCTGGAAGAGCGGTTTTCTTGTCTGCGCAATCCCACGCAGTTCACTTTTCTGTTTTCCTGTCAACATTATATCATCGCCTTTCTAAACGTTACATTGCCCTGTTGTGCCACATAGACATGCAGGCCAGCCACATTCCCGCTGATACAGAACCAGCCTAAGCCATGGATCACGACATCCAGCTTGTGCTCCTGCACATGTCCATATGAAAATTTTTTCATCTGCCCTCTTTCTCCAATCACCGGAGAAAGGAGTTCATCATAATGCTGTGCCCACAGTTCATCCGCTTTTTCCTGCTTGCTGCGATGCAGCGGCAGCCTTTCCGAAAAATAGGCAACACAGCTGACCTGTTCACAGCCAATCAGATCCAGTCGGACAAGACCGCCCAGCGACAGTGTCTGACTGCCCTTCAGCTGATAGCCTCTGGCCTTTAAGGGCTTTAAGGGAATCACCGTTTTCAGCAAACGGTCATCCACGTGCGTCAGCAGGGAATCCATACGAGTTAATCCCGGTGTATCATAGAGCTGATAGCCCTCCATCGCTATGGAATTGAAATCCAGTGTAGTACCCGGATGACGTGAGGTAGTCAGATCAACGCCATCACAGATTGCATTCAAAAGAGTGCTCTTTCCGGCATTCGCCATGCCCATGACAACGACGTCGCGCCCCTGACGGTAATGGGCGATTGCCGCACACACCTCATCGACAGATGCATTATCCTCACGCCGTGCATGCTCAGCCAAATCCCCGCAGACCACGATTCCCTGTACACAGATTCCCTCTTCCTTTAATCGGCGCAGCAAAAACTGTGAAAGCTTCTCATTGCCCAGGGTTGCCGGCAGCAGATCACGCTTGGTTGCCACCATAAGGATATCCTTGCCCAGCAGATGGCGGTTGATTCCCGGCAGCAGATTGGATTCAAAATCAAACAGATCGACCACCCAGACTACAAGCGCATCCATGGCATTGATCTTTTGCAATACAGCATCACTGTCGATTCCCTGCTTCATACTGATGACCACATCATCATAATGCCGGATACGGAAACAGCGCTGACAATAGTCTGCCTCCATTTTCGGTGTATATCCGATTGCGGCGGCATCTTTGCTCTGCAAAACGACACCGCAGCCCTTACATATTTTATTACTCATCAAACTCTCCTTTACGAAGCCGCCCGGTCTTGCGCAGCAGCTTAAATACGATATTTTCAAAAACCCGATTAAACTTTGTGAATGACAAATCCCTGGTCACGACAGGTGCTGTCAGAACCGTATGCAGCCCCACTAGATTGGCTCCCAGAATATCCGTCATCAGCTGGTCCCCGACCACAGCGACCTCCTTCTTATCAACACCCTGTTCCTTCAGCATTCTCCGGTAGGTTTTCGGCAGAGGCTTCATGGCAAACGGATAACAGTCCGCCTGCAGTCCCTTCGCAAAGGTTTCAACGCGCTCCTCCACATTATTACTGATAAATACGACCCGAATCCCCGCCTCCTGCATACCGCGAATAAACTGTACAGCCTTTTCATCGGGCACCGCCACATCATGCGGTACCAGTGTATTATCGATATCACAGACGAGCAGACGGATACCACGCTTTAACAGATACTCTGGGCGCAGCGCCGAAAAGCTATGGATATAATAATCGGGAGTAAACAGCTTCAACATCCTCATTTCTCCTATCTTTCGCATAAACCATATCTATTTTATCATATTTCCCTCTCACTTCAAACTGATTTTTCACACGCGTGCTTTACAACTCCTGCCGGATATGGTAGGATGTATACATACCAAACGTATGTATGATAAAGGAGGAGCTATGGCACGCAATAAATACCCGCAGAGAACCGTGGAGAAAATTCTGGAGGTTTCTCTGGCACTCTTCAATGAGAAGGGCTATGAGAAAACAACGATACAGGACATCGTCAATGCCCTCGGTATGAGCAAGGGCGCCATCTATCATCACTTTAAATCCAAGGATGAAATTATCGAAGCATTGAGTGAGCGCTGCTATCACAATGATACCCAGATGGAGCTGCTGCGAAATGCCAGTGATAAAACCGGTATTGAAAAGCTGCGCGCCATCATTTACCGGCAGATTCAAAATGAAGAGAAGCAGCAGATCGACACCATATCCATAAATCTTTGGAAGAATCCGAAAATCTTCATGAGCGGTATGGCTGAGAATTTAAGTGTCAATTCGCAAATCGTGGAACGCATTTTGCAGGAGGGGATGGCAGATGGCAGTATACGCAGTCAGGATCCGCTTTGTGCCGCACAGGTGCTGATGCTGCTGTTGAATTACTGGATCTGCTCCCCTATCGTCTTAAAGGAGCTGGATGCGATTCCAACGAAGGTTGCCTACTTTCGCACGCTGTGTGATTCCATGGGCATACCGGTCATCGATGACCCTCTGGAGCAGGAGCTGACAAGCTATTTCCGTATCCTTGCACAATCCATGCATGAGCTACCCTGACGGGTAGTTTCTCTTAATCATTATACATACCGTCGTTTGGTATCATGAAGAAAGGATGTTCCCTTATGAAGGCATACAATCGTAATTTTATACTCATGATCATCGGACAGATCATTTCCCTGTTCGGCAACGCAATTCTGCGTTTCTCCTTATCCCTCTATGTATTGCAGGTTACCGGCAGTGCATCCATATTCGCCACCATTCTGGCAGTCTCCATTCTACCTACCATTCTGCTTTCCCCCTTCGGCGGTATTCTGGCAGATCGCGTAAGCAGAAGAAGCATCATGCTCGGTCTGGATTTTCTGACGTCCTTTCTCATCTTCGGCTTTTCCATGGTGAGCGCACAGGGCTTCAGCGTCGTACTGGTTGCCATTCTCATGATATCCCTGTCCATCATACAGGCGTTTTATCAGCCCTCCGTACAGGCAAGCATTCCCCTGCTTGTTTCTGAGGAACAGCTGATGCAGGCAAACGGCATCGTTGTACAGATCAATGCACTTGCCGCACTGCTCGGGCCTATTCTGGGCGGCTTTCTGTTTTCCTTCCTGCCGTTTTCTCTGCTGCTGAATATCGCTGCGACCGCCTTCTTTCTTTCCGCTATCCTGGAATGCATCATGCGCATCCCCTTTCAGCGCGTGGAGGCAAATGGCTCCATGCTCTCTATTATACGAAATGACAGTCGCCAGAGCCTGCATTTTCTGCGGCATGATAATCCGACCCTCATTCATCTGTTACTGCTCTTAGCGGCATTGAATCTGGTGCTTTCCAGCTTTATCACTGTCGGTCTTCCTGTGATTTCCAATATCACCCTGCAGCTGCCGCCAACCTTTTACGGCTGGCTGGAAGCCGCAACCGGTATCGGCTCCATTGCCGGCAGCATTGCACTTCCGTTCTTTTTAAAGCGGGTGGATATGTCAGGGGCATGGCGCTTTCTATTGAGCGGCAGTCTGTTTCTGCTTCCAATGGCACTGGTTTTATTCTTAAAGACCCCCGTATATATCGCATATGGCTGCATCTTTGTATCCAGCATCTGCATCATGCTGTTTGCGGCTCTATTCAATATCTATGCCCAGACCTTCCTGCAAAAATCCACACCGAATCATCTACTGGGTAAGGTGGCATCCATGGTCACCATGGTGGTGATGTGCTCCTACCCGATTGGTCAGTCCCTGTACGGCATTCTGCTGGAGACCTTTGCAGAACGCGTCGATCTTCTGATACTGTTTGCCTGTATCGCCTCCCTTATCATATCCCTCCTTAGCAGAAATGCATTAAAAACGATTGGAAATGATTGTGAAAAGGAGGCTGTCCTGATACAATAAAAACGTTTAAGGAGGCATATCATGGAATATCATGTAGAAGAAACAACAATCGCGGCATTGACAAGGACGCTGATTGAAACGCCGAGTCCGGTCAGCTATTATGAGGAAATTCATCCGTTGATGGAACGCCTTGCAAAGCAGTATGGGTATACGCTGACATACGATCGCAAGCGCACCGCTTATATTCAGGTAGAGGGCGAGGACACCACAAAAACGGTTTGTGTCGGTGCTCACCTGGATACCATCGGTCTGATGGTTCGCCACATCAACGATAACGGAACACTGGCTTTGCGTAATCTGGGAGGCATCAATTATAACAATATTGAAGGCTGCAGCGTTCAGGTGCATACACGGGAAGGAAACACGATTACCGGTCTGTTGGCCTGTACGTCTCATTCCACGCATGTATTTGATGATGCGAGAAGCGCCGTTCGCGAGGAATCCAATATGATGGTCATACTGGATGAGCTGGTACACAGCAGTGATGAGGTGCGCGCTCTGGGAATCGAGCACGGGGATATCATTTCCATCGATCCGGATTATCAGTATACAAAAAGCGGCTTCATCAAATCCCGCTTCATCGATGACAAGGCGGCAGTGGCAGCTGTGTTCGCTGTGCTGGAGGACTTACAAAAAACCGGCAGAAAGCCGCAGTATACCACGTTGTTCGCCTTTCCGCTATATGAGGAAATCGGACATGGCGGCGCCTATCTGCCACAGGAGGTCAGCGAGTATGTCGCTTTGGACATCGGTTTGATCGGTCCGGACTACTGCGGCAGCGAAACGAAGGTAAGCATCTGTGCAAAGGATAACTATACCCCTTATGATAGAGCACTGACAACGAAGCTGATTCGCCTTGCCAAGGAAGCGAAGCTGGATTACAGCGTGGATGTATTTTATCACTACGGCACCGATGCCAGTGCAGCGATACGCGCAGGAAATAATGTGTATGCTGCAGCATTCGGTATGGGCTGCTTTGCATCTCACGGCATGGAGCGCTGTCATATACAAAGCGTTGTGCAGACGGCTCAGCTGCTATATGCATATCTGCTGAGCAAATAGAAAACAAATCCCATCTCAGAAAACAAGCGATGCACACAGGCATTGCTTTTTCTCGCTGCCTGCTTCCTTCAGACCATAAGCTGCACTGCACAGGGCAGCTTGCATACAGGCACCGCTATGCGCTGATCAACAGTCTGTCTCCTGCAGCTAACTGCACCTGTATCCCATATCCTTTAACACAGAAAAGACCAGCAGCTGCTGGTCTGACCTATTCCTTTTCCCTATTTTGACGCTGACGCTCCTTGCGCTTTTCTTCCTTTTGAAATTCCCGATAGATTTTCATGAAGGCACGCTTTTCAATACGGGATACATAGGAGCGTGAGATATGCAGCTGTCTGGCAATTTCCCGCTGTGTTTCTTCCTCCTGCCCGTATAATCCGAAACGCTTGGTGATGATTTCAAGCTCTCTTGCATCCAGAACATGGATATAGCGCTTTAATCGTGCAATGTTATCCTCCACGATCATATCATCGATAATGCTACTGTCCTCCGGCGAGGAAATGGCATCAATCAGTGTTATCTCACTGCCATCCTTGTCTGTGGCAATCGGTTCATTCAATGAAACGTTTTGAAAGTAATTTTTACTGCTGCGCAAATACATCAGAATTTCATTTTCAATACATTTAGAGGCATAGGTTGTCAGCTTATGCCCCTTTTCCGGCTTGAAGGAATCTACCGCCTTGATGAGTCCGATGGTACCGATGCTGATCAGATCCTCCGTTTGTTCCTTTTTGATATCATATTTCTTTACGATGTGAGCAACCAGACGCAGATTGTGTTCAATCAGCTTGTTTCTGGCTTCCTCATCTCGCTCGCTCAGCAGGGAGATGCAGCGCGCCTCCTCCTCCTTGTCCAGCGGCTGCTGAAAGGAGTTGCTGCGGATGTAGCCCACATAGCATAACGCATTGGAAAGCACTTCAAATATTGTTGTAAACATACGATCACCTGTTACCAGTATATGGAAGCAGGCTCTGTTTTATGTTAAGAAAATACGACGGTACTTGCGGCTAAGCGCGAATAGCAAGCAGCAAGCCGTCCTGTTTGCGAGCTGAAAAAGCAGCGATGTCACGCAGGCGTGCCTGAGGACCAGATTCTGCGGCTATCGCTTCCCTGTGCTTTTCATCCTTAACGGCCTGCAGCATCCAAACCTCTTGAGCCGCAGGCGGCTGTGCTGTACAATACGATATAAAACATTTCAAAAAAGGCCCCTATGGGACCTAGTCTTCCAAAAAGGAATGATAATAAATTTTAAACTTCATTTTTTCATTGATTTTCTCCAGCGCGATTGCAAAGCCGTCACGGTCAAAAACCGCCAGATCAATATAGGAATAATAGATACCGATAGCACCACCCATCGTGCGTGCAATGGACATCGGATACAATAGATCATTGATTTCTTTTTCCAGCTGCTGGCGGACAAGCGCTTCCTTTTCATCCTCATACAGCTTTTCATAATACAGATAGCCGTATTCTCCGCCCTTATCGGCAAAATCCTTGCAGGTCATATATTCCTTATTCAGAACCTCCTCCTGCAGCTGCGGATTGGTGGTGACAATCAGCTTCATATCCCGGCGCAGGGTTTCACTGACCGGCTTTTCATCCAGCTTATAGGCCATATAGATGGATAAGGGATCATGATATTCCATCCATTCCTGATCGACGATAATATCGCAAAGATCCTCATACAGATTCGGCAGCAGACAGACATTTTCCTCATCGATTTCCTCATCCAGTAGTTCCACGTGGGAAATCCGTGCTTCAAATTCCAGCTCTCCGATAAACAGCTCGAGCATATAAGCGACAATGCTTTCCTTGTTTGCTTCCTCCAGCCCCTGTAACGCCGCACAGTAAACCTTCAGCTCCACTGTCTTGGATTCCTCTTCAATCGTATAATACACCTTGAAATCCGCACCGCGAACCGTTTGTCCGTTCAGCTGCAGATAGCTGTTCAGCGCCCGCTCACTCAACGGCGGACGAAAGGCATTGATGATCCAGTTTTCACTGAGCTGCTGGGGAGCATCCTTTTTTAGCAACGCACTGCACAGCTGAGCTGTTTTATCTCCACCGGTCACAAATGTCATTTCAAAAAAGCCGGTTTCACTCATTTCCACTTCCAGCTTACAGCCGCATACAGACTTCAGCTGTTCGTTGATATCATTGAGCAGATGCTCATATTCGTGACGGTCCTGCTCACGCAAAGCGGTTTCCAGCGGCTGCTGAATCGTCAGAAAATAATTCCAGAAATTCTGCACACGATGTTTACTGTTCATTCAGATTCTCCTCTCTGATGCATTTTCGCATAAGATTATATTGATGGATGTCATGATCGGGATGCGTGATTTCACTCATCAGCACAAAGCCTGCCTTATAATAAAGAGAAAGGTTTTCCGCATGATGCGTTTCCATCGTGACATCCTTCCCGATTTCCTGTGCATGCGCAAGCAGTGCGCTCAGCATGGTGGAGCCAATGCCGGTTCCACGATACTCTTTTTTTGTAAAAAACAAATCCAGATGCAGATACTCCCCCTGTACGAATTCCTGAATCCAGCGACTCGTAAACATATCCCAGCATTCAATAACATGCCGGATACTTTTCACAGACCGCAGCCCTGCCAGCATGGGAATCATTTTCAAATTCAGCCAGAGCAGCTGCAGGTGATATTGCAGCGGTCGCTCCAGAGTGGAATCCCATACGACCATGACACTTCTGCATTCCGCACTATCCGCCAGAAAATGGCAATACGGCTGCAATGCCTTTACATAGTGGCGAAACAGGTAGCGCAAGGTTTTTAATCGTGTTCTGTCATCCATAAATACCGTCTTATATAAGTCGTCGTCGTAAAAATTTTCTGCGAGCTGCGTATGCAGAGAAGCAATCTGCTCGTCATTCATCAGGTAAAATTCTGATAACGGCATAGTTACACATCCATTCTTTTCTCGAACCCATATTATAGCATGTTTTTTCACACGGTACAAGAAGGCGGCAGATGACACAGGCAGGAGTGCACTTCAGCGTTTGTATTCCCTCAGCAGCGCATACATCTATCTGTATGATGAGAAACAGGTGATGCCAAGCGCAGGATACTCATCATTCGCTTATGGTATGTATGAGCGCATTGACGAAGGCAAAGCAGTGAAAAAAACAACAAGCATCGCTTTGAAATAAAGCCGTACGATGCTGCTGATTTCCTGCGGGAGGTGATGATCCGAAAAGACCTGTTCGCTTATATTGCTTTCATCACACTCTGAACGCCTTAACGGCATATCCTTATACAGGTGATATTCAAAAAGCGTATGCTGTGCATGACAGGAAGCAGACAGCACAAAAAAGCATCAGGCAACTGCCAGACGCTCCTTCAGCTTCTTAATGATCTTTTTTTCCAGCCGACTGACCTGGACCTGAGAAATATTCAGCTTTCGCGCGATCTCCTCCTGCTTCATGGAAAGATCATAGCGGTAATGCAGCAGCAGCTGTTCCCGCTGATCCAGCTTCTGAATTTCATCACGCAGGGAAACCTTCATGACGACATCCTCCTCCTTTTTGTTAGACACCTTGTCCTCCAGCAAAATCGGAGAGCCGTCATTTTCATAAATCGTTTCATCCAGTGAATAGATGAACTGATTCGCTTCAAATGCCAGTATGACATCTGCCACATCCAGCTCCATCGCATCGGCAATCTCCTGATAGGTCGGCTCATGGTTCAGCTTCTGCAATAAAACCTCCTTGGCTTTCACCATTTGCAGATAGCCCTCCTTCAGGCTGCGGGAAATACGGATACTGCCGTCATCACGGAAAAATCGCTTGATTTCTCCCATGATAATAGGGACGGCATAGGTGGAGAATTTCACCTCATAGCTGGTATCGAAATTATTCAATGCCTTCATCAGACCGACACAGCCGATCTGAAACAGATCCTCATTCGATATCCGCTGTCGCGAAAATCGCCGGATAATCGAATAGACAAGCGCGCTGTTCTGTTGAACAAAGCAGCTTTTCGCGTCTTCATCCCCCAATCGGATCCGTTCAATCAGCTCCTCATTGCTCGCTGTCTTTTCCATGATGGATTCTTTTCTTTATCGTGACAAGCGTTCCCTTTCCCTTTTCCGATTCAATATGGAAATCATCCGCAAAGGTCTGCATGATCGTCATCCCCATACCGCTTCGCTCCATATGCTTTTTGCTCGTATATAATGGCTGCATTGCCAGCTGCAGATCATCGATGCCGCAGCCCTCATCCTGTACCGTCATATGTATAAATTCCTCATCATAGGAAATCTGCAATACGATTGTTCCGCTCTCTCTGCTCTCATAGCCGTGTATCATGGCATTGACAATCGCCTCTGCCAGCATCGTCTTGATTTCCATAATCGCTTCCATATCCAGATTCAGCGGCATCAGGAAAGCTACTGCACTCGTTCTGGCAAATGCCTCGTTCTCCAGTCTGCTTACAAATTCCAGTTTCATCGTATTCATAGCTTTACCTCATTTCTCTCATGTTTCATGATCTGAAAGATCCCGGACATCTTGAACAATGTCTGGTTGACTCTGGACAGATTGCATAAAATAAGCTGGGCATGCAGCTTTTGCAGCTGCTTGTAGCGTGCCAGGACAAAGCCGATGCCGGTGCTGTCCACAAAGGTGACCTCTTCAAAATCAAGCTTAACCGTTTTGGGCTGATATTTTTCTATCAGGTCGATGCAGATCTGCTTGAGATTGCAAACGGTAAGGTTATCCAGATCCCCGTAAAAATAAAAGTAAAGGATACCGTCAATATACTGATGTTTCATGTTTCATCCCTCCGGCCATCATCTTACCACGTTTTCATTTGCCTTTGGGGATATTCGACAAAGCATCCGGAGGTTCGACAGAATAAACTTCATCCTACTTGCATAAGGACGAAGTTTGCTGATTACAGGAAGGCTTTATCGAGAATCATTCCTGCCATTTCACAAAAAAGATGTGCTAAAGCCCCAATGTCATTAAGTTAAATAGATAAGAAAAATGTATTAGAAAATATGATGCATTTTTACCTTCATGCTATCAAAACCCCAACATATCCAATGCGTTCATTAAACAAGCTGAATCTTGCTTATAAATTGTTATGAAGAATCTGTTTCTGTCCTTCCTCTGTAAAAATAGCTGCATAACCTTTTGAATATACGATTGCCTACAATAACATCGGCATCTACACTGGCCAGATAAGCAGGTTCCATGATTATAACTGTTTTATCTCAACCAAATAAATCCAGATTCTGTTATTGTGATGATTCCATCAGAACCGATTCCCACTCTGATTAATGCTTTCATTCTCCATAATTGTATAGGTAGTCATTTCCTAAACCATGCATTTGCGCAGTATCAATATCAGCAATCCTCGTTATGAATGGAAACTGTTCCTTTCCCTACCCGGAACTGATTTTTTCTGATAACTTTCTTTCAAAACGATCTTTTCGAATATCCTTCGGTATATTTGTCGGATACTCTCCATTAAAGCATGCTGCACAATATTCAGTTCCCTCTACCAACCTGCTTAATTTTTCAATCGGTAAGTATCCAAGAGAATCTACACCTATGATTTTCTCTATTTCCCGTATGTTATGATGACAAGCAATCAGATTCTCTTCAGAATCAATATCTGTGCCATAATAGCAGGGATGTAAAAATGGCGGCGCGGAAATTCTCATATGTATTTCCTTTGCGCCTGCATCTTTGAGTAGTTTCACAATACGTTTACTGGTTGTACCTCTGACAATGGAATCATCAATCAATACAACTCTTTTACCTTCTATAACATTTTTAACGGGGCTTAATTTTATTCTTACTTGATCTAGACGTTCATCCTGCCCCGGAGAAATAAAGGTTCTACCAATATATTTGTTTTTTATTAAACCGATTCCATATGGTATTTTTGATGCTTTTGCATAACCTAATGCTGCCTCCATGCCACTATCGGGAACTCCAATCACAACATCTGCATCTACAGGATAACTCTCTGCCAATAATTCCCCAGCTCTACACCTTGACAATGATACCGAAATAGCATCTATTACAGAGTCCGGTCTGGCAAAGTAAATAAATTCAAAGATACAGGTCTTTCTCTTTTCTTTATTGCAGTGTTCTTTTCGAGATACGACATTTTCCTCACTAAAAACAACGATTTCTCCTGGGAGAACATCTCTTATGAAGACTGCTCCTACTGCAGATAATGCACAGCTCTCTGAAGCAACTACATACCTCCCATCCATCATCTTACCATAGCATAACGGTCTGAAACCATGTGGATCTCTTGCCGCAATTAATTTGGTAGAAGACATTAACACCAATGAATAAGCACCTTCCAAAGAATTCATTGCTTTACTTACCGCTTCTTCTATACTAGAAACCTTAAGCCTTTCTCTTGTAATAACATAAGCAATTGTCTCAGTATCACTTGTGGTATTAAAAATTGCACCGGATAGTTCTAATTTATCTCGAAGCTCTAATGTATTACTCAAATTCCCATTATGTGCGATTGCCATTTTTCCCCTCTGATGATTTACTTCAATAGGTTGAGAATTACTACGGGTAGTTCCTCCTGTTGTTCCATATCTTACATGACCGACCGCCATATTTCCTTTCAATAAACTTGATAGTGTGTCCTTCGAAAACACCTCACTCACAAGTCCCAAATCCTTATATGATGAAAATACACCATCGTCATTTACAACAATCCCACAACTCTCCTGGCCTCGATGCTGTAGTGCATATAAACCATAATAAGCAATGTTTGCAACATTTTCCCTTTTAGTGCCGAAGATTCCAAACACGCCACATTCCTCATGAATCGCCATTCATTCATCTCCTTATTTCTATAAGCCCACATCATATCTGTCTTTTTCTAAATTCCACTATCACCATAGTTAGAAAGAATTCTTGCCGATGGATCATTTACATGACAACCGTCCCATTCTTTATTCGGCATCCAAAAATCTACAATCATTTTGCTTTGTCCCAAGTAATACTCTTCAAATATCTCACGGTATAGTAAAGATTCTTTTGTAAAGGGTTGTGCATGATCATATTTCTTACACTTATCCTTAAACTCTGTATCCGTATATATTTTTTCAGCATATGCTTTCAAGTAATCAACCATAGAGTGTCCTACCGCATCTGAAAATGCAGCTTTTTCTCGCCACAGGATTTCATCAGGAAGATAATCTCCCACTTCAAAAGCATGACGAAGTAAAAATTTCCCCTTTCCGTATCGATTCATTTTCAGCTTGGGATCGATAGACATTACATACTTTACAAAATCTATATCCCCAAACGGGACCCTTGCTTCCAGAGAATTCACAGAGATACAGCGATCAGCTCGGAGCACATCATACATGTGGAGTTCTTTTATTCTCTTCTGTGATTCTAGTTGAAAAGCTTCTTCATCTGGCGCAAAATCTGTATATTTGTATCCGAATAATTCATCTGAAATTTCACCTGTTAATAAAACTCTGATATCCGTCTTTTCATGAATCACTTTACATATCAGATACATTCCTATCGAAGCTCGAATCGTAGTAATATCAAAAGTACCCAATACATATATCACGGTTCTAAGCGATGCGATTACATCATCCGGTGTCATATAAATCTCAGTATGATCACTTCCGATATGATTTGCCACCTGCTTTGCATATCTCAGGTCTATAGCATCTTCATTCATACCTATTGCAAATGTCTTGATTGCTTCTTTACTTTTTTTAGCTGCAATTGCACAAACTAAGGAAGAATCCAGCCCCCCTGAAAGTAAAAAGCCAACTTTTGCATCTGCTACAAGACGTTTTTCCACACCTAAGACTAACTTTTCACGAATATTTCTACATACTTTTTCTAAATCATCTTCACAAACTTTCGTAACTGTTGAAATATCCAGGTAACATATAAATTCCCCATCCTTATAATAGTGACCGGGAGGAAACGGCATGATATTTTCAACTATACCTACTAAATTCTTTGGCTCACTGGCAAAGATAATCACCTCCTGCATATCATAACCATAATATAACGGTCGTATACCAATCGGATCTCTTGCTGCGATATATTCTTCACGATCTCCATCATAAATAATGCATGCAAACTCCGCATCCAGCATGGCAAACATAGCCGTACCATATTCCTTGTACATGGGCAAAATTATTTCACAATCTGAATCACTCTTGAATTCATACTTTCTTGACAGCCTGCTTCTAAGTTCCTCAAATCCATATATTTCTCCATTGCAAACAGCGTAACTTTTATCTAACTGAAAAGGCTGCATACCGGCGTCATGAAGTCCCATGATCGCCAAACGGTGAAAACCCAAATACCCCTTACCGGTATCCATCACTCTACTGTCATCAGGTCCCCTTGAAATCGTTGCCTCAAATCCTTTCATAAACGTATCATAGGCAGCACTGCGACTGCAATAACCCATTATAGAACACATATTTTTCCTCCAAAATCAGTTTCAGCATTCTATAGGGCAAGTGCTGTACTCGCTGTGCCACCTATATTTTTTCTCATTTTCCAAGTCTTCAACAAGACTAGTTCCTTTACGCATAACGAAACGGCGCACCTACTAAGAATATCTTTTCAGATTGCAGCTCGAAAAGTGTTATTCGCACAGGCTCCACTATATGGCTCTCACCATCCCATACTCGCTGTAAGCAATCACCTATGTTACTTCTCTTTTCTCAAACGCTTTTATTTATTTTTAATCTATATCCTGAAGAGCATCGACCCCTTCTTCACCGGTACGAATCTTTACAACATTTTCTACATCATAGATAAAAATCTTACCATCTCCGATGTGTCCTGTATAAAGTACTTTTTTCACTGCATCAATGACATTCCTTACCGGTATTTTACTTACTACGATATCCACTTGTACCTTCGGAAGTAGGGTAGCTTCTACCTGAACACCTCTATAATATTCCGGTTTCCCCTTCTGTACACCACACCCCAGTACATGGGAAACTGTCATCCCCTTAATACCAAGGTTCATCATAGATGTTTTTAATGCCTCAAGCTTATGTTCCTTACAAATAATTGCAATCTTTGTAATCTTAGGCATTTCATCATGAAAGCTTGGCATCTTTTTTACCTCAACCGCTTCGTCAAGAGGAACATCTTGCGACACCGTTACCGGCTCAACACTGTCTTCTTCACATGTATCAGGAAGCATTGCATATCCTGCATAGGCGGTAAGTAAACCATGCTCTGAGATATCCAGACCTGTCAGTTCATCTTCTTTATCAGCTCTAAGTCCAATCGTATGTTTGATAACAAGAAACACAATGGTAATTACAAATGCCACATAGGCTGCTACCGACATTACACCTAATGTCTGAATCTGGAAGAAATGCAAGCCACCTCCATAGAATAAGCCTTTTTCAGTGGTAACGCCTGTTGCAAATAATCCGGTTAGAATCGTACCCACAGCTCCGCAAACACAATGAACGGATACTGCCCCAACAGGATCATCAATCTTAGCAATCTTATCAAAAAATTCGATGGATACTACTACTAAAATACCACATACGATACCGATACCTGCCGCTCCTACTGAGGACATAGCATCACAACCTGCAGTTACACCGACTAGACCAGCAAGTGCTGCATTATAAGTCATTGATACATCCGGTTTCTTATAGCGAACCCAGGTAAAAATCAAAGTAGTGCAACAGGCAACTGCTGCAGCTATGTTTGTATTGAAAAATACACGACCTGCGGTTTCCAACAATGCATCACTATCCATACCGACAGTGGATGCACCATTGAAACCGAACCAACAGAACCAAAGAATAAATACACCAAGAGCTGCAAACGTAATGTTATGTCCTAAGATTGCTTTCGGTTTACCATTTTTATCATATTTACCGATACGTGGTCCCAGAATAGCAGCTCCGATCATTGCGCAGACACCACCCAACATATGGACTGCGGTTGAACCTGCAAAATCATGGAACCCAAGCTCTGATAACCATCCTCCACCCCAGATCCAATGACCGGAAACAGGATAAATCAACAATGAAATGGCGGCGGAGTAAATACAATATGCACTGAATTTTGTTCTCTCCGCCATGGCTCCGGAAACGATGGTCGCGGATGTTGCACAGAATGCAGTCTGGAAAATTGCAAATGCCCAAAGCGGTACACCTGATGGGAGTATATTGCCATAATCTTCTTTGATAAGTGGATCAAATGATCCTATGATACCGTTTCCTGCACCAAACATAATACCAAATCCTACTAACCAAAATGCCGGTGTACCTATACAGAAATCCATTAAATTCTTCATAAGAATATTTCCAGTATTTTTGGCTCTGGTAAATCCTGCCTCACAGAGTGAAAAACCCGCTTGCATAAAAAATACCAATGCAGCTCCAACAAGTACCCAAATCGTGTTTACAGGACTGTATAACATAATCTTCATCCCTCTTTCTTTATCTATTTCACACTAAACAAAATATCTCCATAGGAAGGATACGGCCAATATTCCTTTGATGTAAGCGTTTCTGCTTCATCACAAACAATCCTAAGCTCGCTCATCTTTCTAAGTATCTCATCTCTAATCATGACAGATTCTTCTATGATTCCTGTAACATCCTGAATTTCCACAAGAGAAGTCTTTAGCTCATCAACAGCCATGTCTATCTTATCTGTAAGGATAGATAACTTCTTTACTATACTCGTTTCATACACACATGGAAGAGAACCATCAAGACTTTTCTTTATGGAAGCATTTTTCGCCAGGCTTGCGGTAAATTTTTCAACCGCCGGAGCAATGGAGCATTTTGCCATTTCCGCCATAGTGTTTGCCTCTATAATGACAGTCTTACAGTAGTTATCAAGCATGATTTCCATTCTTGATTCCAATTCTCTCTCAGTAAATACTTTATGAGATGTAAGCATATCTACATTTTTTTTATCCATCAAATGCGGCATACAATCCGCCGTTGTACGGTAATTCAAAAGTCCTCTCTTTTCTGTAGCTTCCTTGATCCAATTGTCATCATATCCATTGCCATTGAAGATGATTCTCTTGTGATCCTTAATTGTTTTCTTAATCATTTCATGAAGTGCTGATTCAAAATCTTCTACACCTTCTAATCGGTCCGCATAAATCTTCAAAGACTCCGCGACTGCCGCATTCAACATAATATTTGCACAAGCTATGCTGTTTGATGAACCAAGCATACGGAATTCGAATTTATTACCGGTAAAGGCAAATGGTGATGTACGATTACGATCTGTCGTATCTTTTGTAAATCTAGGGAGTACGCTTACTCCCAGTTTCATCTTCGTTTTTCCGGCTGCTATATATGGTGCATCTGTTTCGATTGCTTCTAAAATTGCGTTCAGTTCATCCCCTAAAAACATCGATACTACAGCAGGAGGAGCCTCATTTGCGCCTAATCTGTGATCGTTTTCCGCTGTTGCGACAGAAATACGAAGTAAATCCTGATAATTGTCGACCGCCTTGATAACTGCACATAGGAATAATAGGAATTGTGCATTTTCATATGGCGTTTCACCCGGTGAAAGAAGATTCACACCGGTATCTGTTGCAAGAGACCAGTTATTATGCTTACCGGAACCGTTCACTCCTGCAAAAGGCTTTTCATGAAGTAAGCAAACCAAACCATGTTTGATAGCAACCCTTTGCATAATCTCCATGGTAAGCTGATTGTGATCCGTAGCAATGTTTGTTGTAGTATAAATAGGCGCTAATTCATGCTGTGCCGGAGCCACTTCATTATGTTCGGTCTTTGCGAGAATTCCTAACTTCCATAATTCATCATTTAAATCCTCCATGAACGCTGCAACCTTCGGCTTAATGGCACCGAAGTAGTGGTCATCCATTTCCTGCCCCTTTGGAGGCTTTACACCGAAAAGTGTTCTTCCTGTATACTGAAGATCCGGACGTTTATCAAACATCTCCCTGGTAATCAAGAAATATTCCTGTTCCGGCCCTACCGAAGTACGCACATAGTTTACATCCTCATTTCCAAATAAACGTAAAATTCGAAGAGCCTGCTTATTCAGTGCTTCCATAGAACGAAGCAATGGGGTTTTCTTATCCAAGGCCTCCCCACCATAAGAACAGAATGCCGTAGGAATACATAATGTCTTCCCCTTGATAAATGCATAAGATGTTGGATCCCATGCAGTATATCCTCTTGCTTCAAAAGTTGCCCGAAGCCCTCCGGATGGAAACGATGATGCATCAGGCTCCCCCTTAATCATTTCTTTTCCTGAAAATTCCATAATAACTCCACCATCCGGTGATGGAGTTATAAAGCTATCATGCTTTTCTGCTGTAATTCCGGTAAGAGGCTGAAACCAGTGTGTGTAATGAGTAGCTCCATTTGCCACTGCCCAATCTTTCATAGCACCAGCTACCGCATTTGCTACACTGATATCCAACCGTTCCCCTCCATCAATCGTTTTCTTCAAAGATTGATATACTTCTGCAGATAAAGTTGCTTTCATAACCCTATCATCAAACACCAGATTACCAAAATACTCCGAAACATTCTTCATAATGTTTTCCTCCTTTTCCACCTGTCCTTCTTCTAAATCATTTATCATAAAAGAAAGGCGTCTTACATGCTGTATCTGCATGAAAGACGCCTTTGCCTTTACTTCTATATGTTTATACAATACCTTGTGCACTCATCGCTTCTGCCACTCTTTCAAATCCGGCAATATTCGCACCTAATACATAATTCCCCTTTGCTCCATATCTTTCTGTAGCATCTGACATATTATGACATATGGTTACCATGATATCTTTTAATTTAGAGTCCACTTCTTCAAACGACCAGCTCATTCTCATACTGTTTTGAGACATTTCCAATGCGGATGTTGCAACACCGCCAGCATTAGCTGCCTTACCCGGAGCAAAAATAACATCATTATTCTGTAAATATTGAGTAGCTTCTAGTGTAGTAGGCATGTTTGCACCTTCACAGACAGCCAAACAGCCATTTGCTACCAACTGTTTTGCATCTTCCAACGTAAGTTCATTCTGCGTTGCACACGGTAGTGCCAAATCTACCTTTACAGACCATACACCACGACCTTCGTGATATTCTGAATTCGGACGATAACTCTTATATTCCGTTAATCTTGCTCTCTTAACCTCCTTGATTTCCTTAAGAACTGCAACATCAATCCCTTCAGCATCATATACCCACCCGGTAGAATCACTTACTGTCACGACCTTTGCCCCTAATTGCTGCGCTTTTTCTGCTGCATAAATTGCAACATTCCCTGAACCGGAAACCGCAACTGTCTTTCCTTTAAGGGAAATACCATTTAACCTCAACAATTCCTCAGTCAAATATAATAAACCATAACCTGTAGCTTCACTTCTTGCCAAAGATCCGCCATAGCTTAATCCTTTTCCTGTAAGAACCCCCTCATATACTCCGCGAATTTTCTTATACTGACCAAACAAATAACCGATTTCTCTTGCCCCGGTTCCGATATCCCCTGCCGGAACATCCGTATCTGCACCAATGTACTTGCAAAGCTCTGTCATAAAGCTTTGACAAAATGCCATGATTTCTCGATCTGACTTCCCCTTAGGATCAAAATCAGAACCACCCTTTCCGCCGCCAATCGGTAAACCTGTAAGTGCATTTTTGAAAATTTGTTCAAATCCCAGGAATTTAATGATACTTAAGTTTACAGAACGATGCAATCTAAGACCTCCTTTATATGGTCCGATTGCACTATTAAACTGAACACGGTAACCGGTATTAACCTGTACTTGTCCCTTATCATCTATCCAAGGTACTCTGAATATAATCTGTCTCTCGGGATGAACCAGACGCTCAAGTAGGGCATCCTTTCGATACTTTTCTTCATTTGCATCTACCACTACTCTTAAAGACTCCAGTACCTCCTTCACAGCCTGATGGAACTCCGGCTCAGCAGGATTCTTTTTTACTACGTGCGCAATCACTTCATCAACATATGTCATACCGTATTTCTCCTCTCTTAAACTGCTTTGTTTTCCTAAAATAAAAAAGGCAAAGATTCTTCAAGGTATATTCCTCAAAGACACCATTGCCTTTACGCTTAAAGACTATACACCCGTTTTTTTTCATTTGTCAATCATCTTTTTTCATTCGTTTTCTGAAAACAAATCTTTTTGTTGACAAAAACTGTAAACAGGTGTATAAATTCTTTAAGTGAGCAAAGGCGTTCATTTAAAGAACAGGTAAGTTTCTGTTTTAAATGAGCGTCTTTGTTTTTTTGTTATATTTTTTGTTATATTTGAAAGGAAGGATGTAGTTCTATGAAGAAAGAAGGTCAAATACGAATCCCGTCCGGATGTGCTATTGCTGCTGTCATTTCCAAAGAAGGAAACAGAATGTCCGGAGAAATGATTATAGATTCTATGAAACCCATGCATGATCGTTCAAATGGATTAGGAGGTGGTTTTACCGGATACGGTATTTATCCGCAGTATAAGGATTTTTATGCATTCCATATGTTTTATGAATGCAGAACCACGAGAAAAACATGTGAATCTTTTCTAAAGGAGCACTTTGAAATCATTCATTCTGAACTGATTCCTACATGTAAGATTCCTGCCATTACAAATGAACCTATTATTTGGCGATATTTTGTTGATCCTCTGAAATCCGTTATGACAACCATGCAATTAGACGAAAAGGAATTCGTAGCCAGGACTGTTATGAAAATCAACAAAGATATGCCTGGTGCACATATATTTTCCAGTGGTAAAAATATGGGAACATTTAAAGCTGTCGGCTTTCCCGAAGATGTGGGAGTGTTTTATAAATTAGAAGAATATGAAGGATATTCTTGGATTGCTCATGGACGTTATCCAACAAATACACCTGGATGGTGGGGAGGAGCACACCCTTTTACTTTGCTTGATTATTCTATAGTTCATAATGGTGAAATATCCTCTTATGATGCGAACAGACGTTTCATTGAAATGTTCGGATATAAATGTACCTTACAGACAGATACAGAAGTGATTACATATATGATGGATTATCTTCTTCGTGTACAGGGACTTACTTTAGAAGAAGTTGCCCATGTGATTGCAGCACCCTTTTGGAGCACCCTTTCTACTGAAAAAAACTTGGAAATGCGGGAGAAATTAAAATATCTGAGAACCATCTTTTCCAGTCTCTTGATAACAGGTCCCTTTTCTATTGTATTCGGTTTTAACGGAGGACTGATGGCTCTTAATGATCGTCTTAAACTCCGCTCTATGGTCGTTGGCGAAAAAGACGATAAAGTGTTGATTGCCAGTGAGGAGGCAGCAATCCGCATGATGGAGCCAGATGCTGAAAATATCTGGGCACCTGTTGGCGGAGAACCAGTTATCGTTAAAGTGAAGGAAGGTGCATATGAATGAGCTTAGAATTTATATATCCTGAATTTGAAGTTGTCAGAGATGAAAACAGATGTACCCACTGCCGTGTATGCGAACAACAATGTGCGAACGAGGTTCACTATTATGACGAAGAAAAGGGCATGATGAAATGTGATGACAGTAATTGTGTAAATTGCCAGCGCTGTGTTAGCTTCTGCCCTACAAGAGCCTTAAAAATTGTAAAAACTAATTGTACTTTACGTGAAAACGCCAACTGGCAGAATGATATTATAAAAGAAATTTACAAGCAAGCAAATAGCGGAGGTGTTCTTCTGTCCTCCATGGGTAATCCAAAACCACTTCCTGTTTTTTGGGACAATATACTTATTAACGCTTCTCAGGTCACGAACCCCTCCATTGACCCCCTGCGTGAACCAATGGAGACACGGGTTTATCTTGGTAAAAAGCCGGAAAAGATTCAGCGTCTTTCAAACGGCGATCTCTCTTGTAAATTACCACCGCAACTAGAACTGTCCATGCCGTTACTGTTTTCTGCAATGAGTTATGGCTCTATCAGCTACAATGCTCATAAATCACTTGCTCTTGCTGCTACTGAGCTTGGCATTTTATATAATACCGGTGAAGGTGGTTTGCATGAAGATTTTTATTGCTATGGCGAGCATACAATTGTCCAAGTGGCATCCGGACGTTTTGGTGTACACGAACAATATCTGAATACAGGAGCTGCAATTGAAATTAAAATGGGACAGGGTGCTAAACCTGGGATTGGTGGACATTTGCCCGGAGCCAAAATTGTCGGTGATGTTTCTCGTACTCGCATGATACCCGTAGGCTCTGATGCCATTTCTCCAGCTCCCCACCATGACATCTATTCAATTGAAGATTTAAGACAACTTGTTTTTTCCCTAAAAGAAGCTACAGCGTATAAAAAACCAATTATCGTTAAAGTAGCTGCTGTGCATAACATTGCCGCTATTGCCAGCGGTATTGCCCGTAGTGGTGCAGATATCATTGCCATCGATGGTTTCCGTGGCGGTACCGGTGCTGCTCCAACCAGAGTACGTGACAATGTAGGTATTCCAATCGAACTGGCATTGGCTGCAGTTGACCAAAGGCTTAGAGATGAAGGAATCCGTAACAATGTGTCTCTGGTGGTAGGTGGTAGCATTCGAACTGCCGCTGATGTAGTTAAAGCAATCGCATTAGGTGCAGATGCATGTTATATCGCCACTGCCGCTTTACTTGCTCTGGGCTGTCATCTTTGCAGCACATGTCAAAGTGGTAAGTGTAATTGGGGAATTGCCACGCAGAACTCCAACCTTGTAAAAAGACTTGATCCCAAAATTGGAAGTAAACGGTTAATAAACTTACTGAAGGCATGGCAACATGAAATCAAAGAACTTATGGGTGGCATGGGAATTAATTCTATAGAAGCACTGCGCGGTAATCGTCTTATGCTTCGTGGAATTGGTCTGAATGAAAAAGAATTAGAAATTCTCGGTATCTCCTATGCAGGTGAATGATCGGCTTGTTTGGATTTCATCAGAGAACTGATACCACTTAATAGCATCAATTTCGATACATTGAAAAGATATTCTAAAGAAACTCATAAAAATATGAATGGAGGTATGCTATAATGCAATTGATAGATGCTACAGGTTTAGATTACAAAACAATAAATGAATTGATCCGTAAAACAGACGATAACTACATTATAAAATCGTGCTGTGGACAACGCTTTATCGGAGCCGGTATGGCTAATAAAAATATCACCATACACGGGATTCCCGGAAATGCCCTGGGTGCGTACTTAAATGATGCAGTCATCACAGTAAAGGCAAATGCACAGGATGCAGTTGGTGATACGATGAATGAGGGAAAAATCATCATTTATGGTCATATCGGTGATGCTGCCGGCTATGCTATGCGTGGTGGTAAAATCTATGTACAAGGCAATGCGGGTTATCGTGCTGGAATCCATATGAAGGCATACAAACGTAAGATTCCTGTCATGATCATCGGTGGTTCTGCCGGAAGTTTCTTAGGTGAGTATCAGGCAGGGGGAATCATTATTGTTTTAGGCTTAAATTCCAAGTCCGAGCATATTGTCGGTAATTTCCCATGTACAGGAATGCATGGTGGTAAACTATATATTCGTGGAAATTATGACAATATCAACTTACCAAAACAGGTTACAGCCAAAGTGGCAACTTTAGATGATATGAAAGAAATCGAAGAATACCTTTGTGAATATTCTTTTGATTTAGGACAGAATTTAGAAACTATATTAAATGCCGCTTTTACCGTCATTACTCCTGACAGCAAAAATCCATATAAACAAATGTATGTAGCAAATTAAAAGAAAGTAGGTACGCTTATGAAGTATTCAAAACAAGAAGTTTTACAGTATGTGAGTGAAGAAGATGTTAAGTTTATACGGCTTGCTTTTTGTGATGTATTCGGCAGGCAAAAAAATTTATCCATTATGCCGGATGAACTGCCTCGTGCTTTTGAGGATGGTATTGCCATTGATGCCTCCGCTATTGCCGGCTTCAGCGATGAAACACATTCTGATTTACTTCTTCATCCTGAGGCAGATACATTAATGCCGCTACCTTGGAGACCGGAGCATGGACGAGTTGTTCGATTGTTCTGTAATATAGCATATCCTGATGGAAGGACATTTGAATGTGATACGCGTTCCATACTGAAAAAAGCCATTCAGGATGCAGATAAGGCAGGTATTCATTTTTACTTTGGTGCTGAGCAGGAATTTTACCTTTTTACATTAAGTGAAACCGGGGAACCCACCAAAAAACCATATGATAATGCCGGATATATGGACATTGCCCCGGATGATCGAGGTGAAAACATCCGACGTGAAATTTGTCTTACTTTAGAACAAATGGGCATTTATCCGGAACGTTCTCATCATGAACAAGGTCCCGGGCAAAACGAGATTGATTTTCGCTACTCTGATCCACTTACAGCCGCAGATAATGCAATGACTTTTCAAACAGTTGTGAAAACCGTTGCCGGATGTAATGGACTGATTGCTGATTTTAGCCCTAAACCGCTTACTGATAAACCAGGCAACGGTTTTCATATTAACATTTCAGCTAAGGCAGATGATGATTCAGATTATTTACACCTGATTATTGCAGGTATTCTTGAAAAAGTTTGTGATATGACTCTCTTTTTAAATCCATTAAACTGCTCTTATCAAAGATTTGGTAATGATAAAGCACCACAGTATATTTCTTGGTCTAGTGAAAACCGTTCGCAACTGATTCGAATTCCCGCTGCAGTAGGAAAATATCGTCGTGCTGAGCTTCGTTCTCCCGATCCGACAGCCAATAGTTATTTAGCATTTGCATTACTGATATATGCCGGACTCTATGGTATTCAGAATCATTTGCAATTAGCAGAACCTACGGATATCGATCTTTATAAAGCTGATGCAGATGTACTTTCCAAGTTAAAAATGTTACCAACTTCATTAAGAGATGCCTGTGAATCAGCCCTTAACAGTGAATTCATCAAACAACATATTCCCACTAAAATATTAGAAATATACTGTAATAGATAATATCAATAAATGGAAGGAGGAATGCAGCATGAGCCTAAAAGAGCGTTGCTATAATATACTTATCGTATCAGCAACAGACAGCTTTACTTCTGCCATCGGCGAGTTGCTTTCTGAATCCAGATATTCTCCTATACATAAAGTAACCAGTATCAGTGTGGCAAAAAGAATGATTGCTGAGCGATCCTACGATTTTGTTATTATTAATTCCCCGTTACCGGATGATGCAGGGACACGTTTTGCAATTGACACATGCACGCTAAAGCAAACCGCTGTATTGCTCTTAGTAAAAGCCGATATACATGCCGCTATTCACGATAAAGTAGCTGAGCACGGAGTGTTTACATTACCAAAACCAACCTCTAAATCGATTTTGACACAAGCACTTTACTGGATGGAAAGTATGCGTGAACGTCTAAGACAATTCGAGAAGAAATCACTCTCTATTGAGGAAAAAATGGTAGAAATACGTATTGTCAATAAAGCAAAATGGCTATTAATCAGCGAATTGAAAATGAGCGAAGCAGATGCTCATCGTTACATAGAAAAACAGGCTATGGATCAGTGTATAACAAAAAGAAGCATTGCTGAGGATATCATTAAAACCTACTCTTAAATCAAAAAAGTCCAAGCGTATAATTATTTTCAAAGAATGGTGATGTATGGATAGAAGTCATACCACAATCCCCTCAATTCTTTTATCGAATAGGAAGGTAGAGCAAGCGTTGAATTTATTACGAAGGATCATATAAGAACATCTCCTACATTTTACATAACGCGAAATGTAACAAAGCGTACGATTTTCTAATTTTTGTCAACCATAAATAAAAAGACACCTATACTTTTTGGGTTCTTACTTACTTAAGGGTGTGTGCAAATAGTGAACTTCTATTGATAAATACAATAGTGTTTAAGTCTCGCTGTTTTCATCTCTCCAGAATGGAGTAAGAACTTTTTTTTGTATAATGTCTTTTACATAACGCGAAATGTAACAAAGCGTACGATTTTCTAATTTTTGTCAACCATAAATAAAAAGACACCTATACTTTTTGGGTTCTTACTTACTTAAGGGTGTGTGCAAATAGTGAACTTCTATT